>NZ_VMMI01000014.1:82459-83138 GCF_013277125.1 Streptococcus sp. 4094
TTTTCGAAGAGTATAAAATAACAGTATAGGAGAGGTATATAATGGAACGATTAGAAGATTACATTGCTTTTGACTTAGAATTTAATCAGCATGAAGGACAAACACACTTGATTCAAGTATCGGCAGTGCGTTTTAGAGATGGTCAGGAAATCGACGCCTATGATTCCTATGTTCATACTAGTGTGCCTCTAAAGAGTTTTATCAATGGATTGACAGGGATTACAGCTGAGACTCTAAAAGATGCTCCACCAGTGGAGAAAGTTATCAAAGATTTCCAAGAGTTTGTGGGTTCTTTACCCATGGTAGGCTACAATGCTGCTAAAAGTGATTTGCCTATTCTAGCAGAGCATGGTTTAGACTATAGCCAGCAGTACAAGGTGGATCTGTATGATGAAGCTTTTGAACGTCGCAGTTCGGATTTACACGGTATTGCCAATCTCAAATTGCAAACCGTTGCCTCATTTCTCGGATTTCAAGGACAGTCCCATAATAGTTTAGAAGATGCTCGGATGACGGCGCGTGTTTACGAGTACTTCCTAGAATCAGATCAAGCTAGAGAATTGTTAGAGACGGAAAGTAGCTTATCAAACAATCCTTTTGGTGGCTTGGACTTGTCTCAATTATTTGACTAGGAGTGCCTATGAAACCTGAAAAACCTAAAAAATTGGGTTTTAAACAG
>NZ_VMMI01000015.1:0-42954 GCF_013277125.1 Streptococcus sp. 4094
TACTTTGAGAAGTTAGCTATTTTTTGAAGAAATAGTAGCGCTCTTGTCTGATTTGTCTGACTAGTGCAAGCTGGTCGGATTTGTGGTAAAATAGATAAGATATGACAAAAGAATTTCATCATGTAACGGTCTTACTCCACGAAACGATTGATATGCTTGACGTAAAACCTGACGGTATCTACGTTGATGCGACTTTGGGTGGAGCAGGACATAGCGAATATTTATTAAGTAAATTAAGTGAAAAAGGCCATCTCTATGCCTTTGACCAGGACCAGAATGCCATTGACAATGCGCAAAAACGTTTGGCACCCTATATCGAAAAAGGGATGGTGACCTTTATAAAGGATAACTTCCGTCATTTACAGGCACGTTTGCGCGAAGCTGGTGTTCAGGAAATTGATGGAATTTGTTATGACTTGGGAGTGTCTAGTCCTCAGCTGGACCAGCGTGAGCGTGGTTTTTCTTATAAAAAGGATGCACCATTGGACATGCGGATGAATCAGGATGCTAGTCTGACAGCCTATGAAGTGGTGAACAATTATGACTATCATGACTTGGTTCGTATTTTCTTCAAGTATGGCGAGGATAAATTTTCTAAACAGATTGCCCGCAAGATTGAACAAGCGCGTGATCTGAAACCTATCGAGACTACGACTGAATTGGCAGAAATTATCAAGTCGGCCAAGCCTGCCAAGGAGCTCAAGAAGAAGGGTCATCCTGCTAAGCAGATTTTCCAGGCTATTCGAATTGAAGTCAATGATGAACTGGGAGCGGCAGATGAGTCCATCCAGCAGGCTATGGATATGTTGGCTCTGGATGGTAGGATTTCAGTGATTACCTTTCATTCCTTAGAAGACCGCTTGACCAAGCAATTATTCAAGGAAGCTTCAACAGTTGAAGTTCCAAAAGGCTTGCCTTTCATCCCAGATGATCTCAAGCCCAAGATGGAATTGGTAGCCCGTAAGCCAATCTTGCCAAGTGCAGAAGAATTAGAAGCCAATAACCGCTCGCACTCAGCCAAGTTGCGCGTGGCCAGAAAAATTCACAAGTAAGAGGAAAAAGGATGGCAGAAAGAATGGAAAAAACAGGTCAAATACTACAGATGCAACTTAAACGGTTTTCGCGTGTGGAAAAAGCTTTTTACTTTTCCATTGCTGTAACCACTCTTATTGTGGCCATTAGTATTATTTTTATGCAGACCAAGCTCTTGCAAGTGCAGAATGATTTGACAAAAATCAATGCGCAGATAGAGGAAAAGAAGACCGAATTGGACGATGCCAAGCAAGAGGTCAATGAACTATTACGTGCAGAACGTTTGAAAGAAATTGCCAATTCACACGATTTGCAATTAAACAATGAAAATATTCGAATAGCGGAGTAAGATATGAAGTGGACAAAAAGAGTAATCCGTTATGCGACGAAAAATCGGAAATCGCCGGCTGAAAACAGACGCAGAGTTGGAAAAAGTCTGAGTTTATTATCTGTCTTTGTTTTTGCCGTTTTTTTAGTCAATTTTGCGGTCATTATTGGGACGGGCACTCGCTTTGGAACAGATTTAGCGAAGGAAGCTAAGAAGGTTCATCAAATCACCCGTACAGTTCCTGCCAAACGTGGGACTATTTATGACCGAAATGGAGTCCCGATTGCTGAGGATGCAACCTCCTATAATGTCTATGCGGTCATTGATGAGAACTATAAGTCAGCAACAGGTAAGATTCTTTACGTAGAAAAAACACAATTTAACAAGGTTGCAGAGGTCTTTCATAAGTATCTGGACATGGAAGAATCCTATGTAAGAGAGCAACTCTCGCAACCTAATCTCAAGCAAGTTTCCTTTGGAGCAAAGGGCAATGGGATTACCTATGCCAATATGATGTCTATCAAAAAAGAGTTGGAAACTGCAGAGGTCAAGGGGATTGATTTTACAACCAGTCCCAATCGTAGTTACCCAAACGGACAATTTGCTTCTAGTTTTATTGGTCTAGCTCAGCTCCATGAAAATGAAGATGGCAGCAAGAGTTTGTTGGGAACCTCTGGAATGGAGAGTTCCTTGAACAGTATTCTTGCAGGGACAGACGGCATTATTACCTATGAAAAGGATCGTCTGGGAAATATTGTCCCAGGTACTGAGCAAGTTTCCCAACAAACGGTGGATGGTAAGGATGTTTACACAACCATTTCCAGCCCCCTCCAGTCCTTTATGGAAACCCAGATGGATGCTTTTCAAGAGAAGGTAAAAGGAAAGTACATGACAGCGACTTTGGTCAGTGCTAAAACGGGAGAGATACTGGCAACGACACAACGACCTACCTTTAATGCAGACACTAAAGAAGGAATTACTGAGGACTTTGTTTGGCGTGATATTCTTTATCAAAGTAACTATGAACCAGGATCAGCCATGAAGGTTATGACGTTAGCTTCTTCTATTGATAATAATACCTTCCCAAGTGGAGAATACTTCAATAGCAGTGAATTCAAAATAGCGGATGCGACGACTCGAGATTGGGATGTTAATGAAGGTTTGACTACTGGTGGGATGATGACTTTCTTACAAGGTTTCGCTCACTCCAGTAATGTTGGAATGAGTCTACTTGAACAAAAAATGGGAGATGCTACTTGGTTGGATTATCTAAAACGCTTTAAATTTGGGGTTCCAACTCGCTTTGGCTTGACAGATGAATACGCTGGTCAACTTCCAGCTGATAATATTGTTAGTATTGCTCAAAGCTCATTTGGGCAAGGAATTTCAGTGACACAAACACAAATGCTTCGTGCCTTTACAGCTATTGCTAATGATGGAGTTATGCTGGAGCCAAAATTTATAAGTGCTATTTATGATACTAACAATCAGTCTGTACGTAAGTCACAAAAAGAAATAGTAGGAAATCCTGTTTCCAAAGAGGCAGCAAGCACAACTCGAAATCACATGATCTTAGTTGGGACGGACCCTCTATATGGAACTATGTATAATCACTACACAGGAAAGCCAATTATAACAGTTCCTGGACAAAATGTAGCAGTTAAATCCGGTACGGCTCAAATCGCTGATGAGAAAAATGGAGGATACTTGGTTGGTTCTACCAATTATATTTTCTCAGCTGTGACTATGAATCCTGCTGAAAATCCTGATTTTATCTTGTATGTAACGGTTC
This sequence comes from Streptococcus sp. 4094, assembly GCF_013277125.1. Lineage (NCBI taxonomy): Bacteria > Bacillati > Bacillota > Bacilli > Lactobacillales > Streptococcaceae > Streptococcus > Streptococcus sp. 4094. The sequence continues at coordinate 3,153 of NZ_VMMI01000015.1, forward strand.
AACAGCCTGAGCATTATTCAGGTATCCAGTTGGGAGAATTTGCCACCCCAATCTTGGAGCGGGCTTCAGCTATGAAAGAATCTCTCAATCTTCAATCTCCAGCCAAAAATTTAGATAAAGTTACGACAGAATCTTCTTATGCAATGCCTAGCATCAAGGATATTTCACCTGGTGAGTTGGCGGAAGCCTTACGCCGAAATATTGTGCAACCAATCGTTGTAGGTACTGGAACAAAGATTAAAGAGACTTCTGTAGAAGAAGGGACCAATCTTGCACCAAACCAACAAGTTCTCCTTTTATCGGATAAGGTAGAAGAAATTCCAGACATGTATGGCTGGAAAAAAGAGACTGCCGAGACCTTTGCTAAATGGTTGGATATTGAACTGGAATTTGAAGGTTCAGGTTCCGTTGTTCAGAAGCAAGATGTTCGGACTAATACAGCTATCAAAAACATTAAAAAAATTAAATTAACTTTAGGAGACTAATATGTTTATTTCTATTAGTGCTGGAATTGTGACATTTTTACTAACTTTAGTAGGAATTCCGGCCTTTATCCAATTTTATAGGAAGGCGCAAATTACAGGCCAGCAGATGCACGAGGATGTCAAACAGCATCAGGCAAAAGCTGGGACTCCTACAATGGGAGGTTTGGTTTTCTTAATTACTTCTGTTTTGGTTGCTTTCTTTTTTGCCCTATTTAGTAGCCAATTCAGCAATAATGTCGGTATGATTTTATTTATCTTGGTTCTTTATGGCTTAATCGGATTTTTAGATGACTTCCTCAAGGTCTTCCGTAAAATCAATGAGGGGCTGAATCCTAAGCAAAAATTGGCACTTCAACTTCTAGGTGGCGTCATTTTCTATCTTTTCTATGAGCGAGGTGGCGATATGCTTTCAATCTTTGGCTACCAAGTGCATCTAGGGATTTTCTATATTGTCTTTGCTCTTTTCTGGCTAGTCGGTTTTTCAAATGCAGTCAACTTGACAGACGGAATTGATGGTCTGGCTAGTATTTCCGTTGTGATTAGTTTGTCAGCTTATGGAGTTATTGCCTATGTGCAAGGTCAGATGGATATCCTTCTAGTGATTTTTGCCATGATTGGTGGTTTGCTTGGTTTCTTTGTCTTTAACCATAAGCCTGCTAAAGTCTTTATGGGAGATGTGGGAAGTTTGGCTCTCGGTGGAATGCTGGCAGCTATCTCTATGGCCCTCCACCAAGAATGGACTCTCTTGATTATCGGAATTATTTATGTCTTTGAAACAACTTCGGTCATGATGCAAGTCGGCTATTTCAAAATGACTGGTGGAAAACGTATTTTCCGTATGACGCCTGTGCATCACCATTTTGAGCTTGGAGGATTGTCTGGTAAAGGAAATCCTTGGAGCGAGTGGAAGGTTGACTTCTTCTTTTGGGGAGTAGGGCTTCTAGCAAGTCTCCTGACCCTAGCAATTTTATATTTGATGTAAGAATGGCACCCTGATATTTCAGGGTGTTTTTGCTTTTTAAAAAATATTGGTCAATTAAAGTCAAAATACTTGACCTTTTCTGACTAATGTAGTATATTATGAACGTAAGGTAAATGAAAGCCTTACTAGAACACTTATACTCAATGAAAATCAACGAGCAAACTAGGAAGCTAGACGCAGGTTGCTCAAAGCACAGCTTAGAGATTGTGGATAAGACTGACGAAGTCAGCTCAAANNTTGAAGAGATTTTCGAAGAGTATAAAAAATATTGGTCAATTAAAGTCAAATCCCTTGACCTTTTCTGACTAATGTAGTATATTATGAACGTAAGGTAAATGAAAGCCTTACTAGAACACTTATTTAAAGTAAAATGGAAAGAGGTGGGGTCTATGTTTAATCTAGAAATCTTCAGAAGTAAAGATAGTCTACTCCTGCTTGAAAAAGAAAAACCAGAAATAGTACCTAGAGTAGCGATTTAGCTAGTCTAAATTTTTTAAAACAAAGGTCAAAGATAGTCAATATCAGTAATCATAACTAAGTAAACAAAAAGAGGTAAAGAATATGAATAACAACTTTAATAATTTTAACAACATGGATGATTTATTTAACCAATTGATGGGTGGTATGCGAGGATACAGTTCTGAAAATCGTCGTTACTTGATTAATGGACGTGAAGTCACACCTGAGGAATTTGCTCACTATCGTGCAACTGGTCAATTGCCAGGAAATGCAGAAGTTGATGGCCAAATGCCACAACATACGTCAGGTATGAAGCAAGACGGTGTCCTTGCAAAACTAGGTCGAAACTTGACAGCAGAAGCGCGTGAGGGCAAACTGGATCCAGTCATCGGACGAAACAAGGAAATTCAAGAGACATCTGAAATCCTCTCACGCCGTACCAAGAACAATCCTGTTTTAGTCGGAGACGCAGGTGTTGGTAAGACAGCCGTTGTCGAAGGTCTAGCACAAGCCATTGTGAATGGTGATGTTCCAGCTGCTATTAAGAATAAGGAACTTATTTCCATTGATATCTCAGGTCTTGAGGCTGGGACTCAATACCGTGGTAGCTTTGAAGAAAACGTTCAAAACTTAGTCAATGAAGTAAAAGAAGCGGGAAATATCATTCTCTTCTTTGATGAAATTCATCAAATTCTCGGTGCTGGTAGCACTGGTGGAGACAGTGGTTCTAAAGGGCTTGCGGATATTCTCAAGCCAGCTCTCTCTCGTGGAGAATTGACAGTGATTGGGGCAACAACTCAAGACGAATATCGTAACACCATCTTGAAGAATGCTGCTCTTGCTCGTCGTTTCAACGAAGTGAAGGTCAATGCTCCTTCAGCAGAGGATACTTTTAAAATCCTTCAAGGAATTCGTGATCTCTATCAACAACACCACAATGTCATCTTGCCAGACGAAGTTTTGAAAGCGGCGGTGGATTATTCTGTTCAGTATATTCCTCAACGTAGCTTGCCAGATAAGGCTATTGACCTTGTCGATGTAACGGCAGCTCACTTGGCAGCTCAGCATCCTGTAACAGATGTGCATGCTGTTGAACGGGAAATTGAGGTAGAAAAAGACAAGCAAGAAAAAGCAGTTGAGGCGGAAGATTTTGAAGCAGCTCTAAACTATAAAACACGCATCGCAGAATTGGAAAAGAAAATCGAAAACCACACAGAAGATATGAAGGTGACTGCAAGTGTCAATGATGTGGCTGAATCTGTGGAACGAATGACGGGTATTCCAGTATCACAAATGGGAGCTTCAGACATCGAACGTCTGAAAGATATGGCTCATCGCTTGCAAGATAAGGTAATCGGTCAAGATAAGGCGGTAGAAGCGGTAGCTCGTGCTATCCGTCGTAACCGTGCTGGTTTTGATGAAGGTAATCGCCCAATCGGTAGCTTCCTCTTTGTAGGACCAACTGGGGTTGGTAAGACGGAGCTTGCTAAGCAATTGGCGCTAGATATGTTTGGTACCAAGGATGCAATCATCCGTTTGGATATGTCTGAATACAGTGACCGCACAGCCGTTTCTAAGCTAATTGGTACAACAGCAGGATATGTGGGTTATGATGACAATAGCAATACCTTAACAGAACGTGTCCGTCGCAATCCATACTCTATCATTCTCTTGGACGAAATTGAAAAGGCTGATCCTCAAGTCATTACCCTTCTCCTCCAAGTCTTGGATGATGGTCGTTTGACAGATGGTCAAGGAAACACAGTAAACTTCAAGAACACTGTCATTATTGCAACCTCAAATGCTGGATTTGGCTATGAAGCTAACTTGACAGAAGATGCGGATAAACCAGAATTGATGGACCGTTTGAAACCATTCTTCCGTCCAGAATTCCTCAACCGCTTTAATGCAGTTATCGAGTTCTCACACTTGACTAAGGAAGACCTTTCTAAGATTGTGGACTTAATGTTGGCTGAAGTCAACCAAACTTTGGCTAAGAAAGACATTGATTTGGTTGTCAGTCAAGCAGCTAAGGACTATATCACAGAAGAAGGTTATGACGAAGTCATGGGTGTTCGTCCGCTCCGTCGCGTGGTTGAACAAGAAATTCGTGATAAGGTGACAGACTTCCATTTGGATCACCTAGATGCTAAATATCTGGAAGCAGATATGGAAAATGGTGTTTTGGTCATTCGTGAAAAAGCCTAAGAGAAAATTTTGAGGAGAAAAAGAAAAGGCTGGGTAAAAAGATTTTGGATTTGATACTCAAGAAAAACAAAATAAGAACTAGAGAGTGACTCCATTATAGAAATTTCAATTTTCGATAATATTGATAAATCCAGTAACAAATCTGAGGTGAAATATTATCTATGTAGATTGATATTTGAATTTAGAAGAGTATTGAAATTCTTTGTTATGAATTTTGAGAATAATGGGCATAAATAGATGAAACAAAAAAAGCGAATAAAACAGAATTCTGATTTTCAGAAAACTAGTTTATTCGTTTTTTTATTTACGCTTATCTATCTTGGCTTAATTCAAGTATTTCCATCACTTTATGAACAATCATCTTATGCTGTGGGTGTTTCTGAATCTTCAATAACAGTTCCATCATCTCTGTATCTTGTGGGACAGAATAAGGTAAGAAAAAATCACTCAACGGAACTTCTAAAGCATCAACAATCTTCACAAAAGTTTCCAAAGAGATATTTCTGTGATTATTTTCTATCTGACTGATATAAGGAACGCTTAGATTTGTTCTTTCTGCTAATTCTTGTTGTGTAATCTTCTTTGAAACTCGTAAGTCTCGTATCTGATTACTTATATTTTCTAATATATCATCCATTCCTTCACCCTCTATGTTAAATCTACTATCTATCTTATAGATTAAACAATCAGGTTTACATTCTCTATAGTTTAATATTTGTTAAAAATATATTCTATTGTTAAAGTTTGTGTGATATAGTTATAACTATTAGGAAACATTTCTTTTATTTCATTAAATAAAGTTAAACATCAGGAGGATATATATGCTTAAAAAACTTAAGGAATTAAGCAAAGAACAAAAGATTATAGGCAGTATTGTACTATTACTTATCCTCATTTTGTTCTTCACACTATTAACTAGCGGTAGCACTAAACACTCACAAGTTCAAACTAAGGCTAATGATTCTGTCAAACAATCTTCACAAGTTAAACAGTCTAGTTCTTCCTCTACTTCATCATCCAGCAGTGAAACTAGCTCTAAAATAGAGAAATGGTCTCCAACTGGACATATAGCTGTAGATGCTTATCTAAATACACCACAAATTAAAATCATACTGCGATCCAAAGCACTGAGAGAGCTAGCACACAAACTCTCTAACACTGATAAACTCTACGAAGTTGAAGCTGAGGTAATTGGGATTGAAGAAAAAGATGAATATCGTGAGTACAACATAACAGGTAAGAAGCTTCTTATCCGTACACCTGAATCACTAGCTGTGAAAATGAATGAACTTATGGTCTATACAGGAAATACAGTATCTTTAGAAAAATATGATTCAATCGATAAAGGCTCGTTAGTAATCAGTGAAGTGAGAAAAACAGAAAAAGCACAAGAAGAGGAAAAAGCAAGTATTGAAGCTTCCAAATCAAAAGAGGAGGAAAGGAAAGCATCTTCACGAGAAAAAGAGCAAGAACAAGCTTCATCTCACACTACAACTACTCCTACACAATCGTCTACACCTGCTCCACAATCAAATTTAAGACCGTTCAAAAACTGTAAGGAAGCACGCAAAGCAGGACGTGTAAACATACCTGCTAGTGACCCCCAATACGGTCCATGGTTAGATAGAGATAAAGACGGATACGGATGTGATGAATAGGAAAAAAGTTCTTATTCTACTGTCACTACTACTTATCATAATGGTCACATTCACAGTATACTTAACCACTCTTCCACAAACAGACTACCAGATAGCTGTAAATAGACTTCAAAAGATAAGTTTAGAGGCTGTGGAACAGAAAATACAACATCAAGAAGGCTTTTACCTATACACAGGGAGAGAAAGTTGCCCCTATTGCCAAGAATTTGCTCCAAAGCTAGCAAAAGCAGTAAATAAAACTAAGATAACTGTGTATTACTTGGATAGTGAGCATATAGATAAGACAAGTTGGAATAACTTCAAAACAACCGTAGGATTTAAAACAATACCCAATCTCACTTACTTCACAAATGGTACAGTATATGACAGATTATCAGATGCAAGTCAAGCTAGCGTTGAAGTGATTGAATCATTTATAAGAAAGTACAAATATCTAAGGCAAAAATGAGAAGCGATGAACATATAGATTTTAGTGTGAGCTCAGGACCTATAGGAGCTGCAATGGGAATATATCCCCCTGGAACAAGTATACCTATGAAACGATTTGAGAATAACCAAATGGTATCAATCGAAGACCCAACTGATAAAAGTAAAACTAGAATTATCATTACTCAAACACATCCATCTGATGAAAAAGCTGTCTACTATAAAACAGATTAAATCAAAATTAACTTTGATTGAAAATAATGGCATAAAAGAGAATTAGATGAAGTGATTTAGATTTGTTTATTTCCTATTAAGAAAATCTTCCTACAATAAAACGCATAATATCAAGATTTTTAACACTTGATACTATGCGTTTTTCTGGTTTTAAAGACTTTTTTGCCTAGCCTCTTTTTTACGTTTAAATCACATGACGTTCAAAGGCATCATCTGAAATCCCTTGTTCTAGAATGAGTTTTGCCCATTCTTTAGCAGAAAAGAGGCTGTGGTCCTTATAGTTTCCGCAAGATTCGATGGTTGTTCCAGGGACATCTTCCCAAGTAGTAGTTTCAGCGATTTCTTTGAGAGAATCCTTGATAACTGCTGCAATTTCAGCACTGGTGTGGCGCCCCCACATAATCATGTGGAAGCCTGTGCGGCAACCAAATGGTGAACAGTCAATCATGCCGTCGATGCGGGTACGGATGAGTTTGGCTAAGAGGTGCTCGATAGTGTGTAGGCCGGCAGTAGGGATAGAGTCTTCGTTTGGTTGCACCAAGCGAATATCATAATTGGAGATGATGTCTCCTTTTGGCCCTGTTTCTTCCCCAATCAAGCGAACGTAAGGTGCTTTGACAATAGTGTGGTCAAGTTCAAAACTTTCAACAATAACTTCTTTTGACATGGTAAATCCTTTCAGTTTTCTCCTTTCATTATAACATAAAGCTGGCTCCTGAGACAGAGAGAAAACCTCTCCGAGGCTGGAGAGGTTGAAATCGTTACTTACGATACAAGCGGTCGTATTGGTAGTAAGGGTCAAAGGTTACGTTGATACCCAGTTTACGAAGGACATTCTTGTCTTCATCAGTCAAGATGATGGTTGAGTGGGCTTCGCTTCCTTTGAGGTTGCCAAGTTCTTCCATAGCATGAGCAGCATCAGGATTTTCTGTAGCTGTGATAGCAAGTGCAATCAGGATTTCATTTGAATGAAGGCGTGGATTGCGGCTGCCGAGATGATCGATTTTAAGACCTTGGATTGGCTTGACAAGTTCAGGTTCGATTAGTTTCACTGCTTTAGCGATGTCAGCTGATTTCTTGATGGCGTTGATAAGAGCAGCGGCTGTAGGACCAAAGAGTTCTGAGTTCTTACCAGTGACAATTTCCCCGCTAGGCAATTCAAGGGCTAGGGCTGGTCCACCAGTTTCTTCTGCTTTTTGACGGGCAACAACAGCAACCTTACGGTCTGCAGGTGTGATGCCAAGGTCATTCATGAGCAACTGGATTTTCTTAACAGCAGATTCGCCAACTTTTTCAGCTTTAAAATCAAGAACAGTTTGATAGTAACGGCGGATGATTTCTTGTTTAGAAGCTTCGACAGCAGCCTCATCATCAGTAATAGCGAAACCAACCATGTTGACACCCATGTCTGTCGGTGAAGCGTATGGAGATTCACCAAGAATACGCTCTAACATGCGCTTAAGCACAGGGAAAATCTCGATGTCACGGTTGTAGTTGACAGTGGTTTCTCCGTAGGTTTGGAGATGGAAAGGGTCAATCATGTTGACGTCGTCAAGGTCTGCTGTGGCAGCCTCGTAGGCCAAATTGACTGGGTGATGAAGGGGAAGATTCCAAACTGGGAAGGTTTCAAATTTGGCATAGCCAGACTTGATACCATTGATTTGATCGTGGTACATATTGGACATACAAGTTGCCAATTTTCCAGAACCAGGTCCAGGAGCCGTTACGACGATCAAGTTGCGACTGGTTTTGATGTAGTCGTTTTTCCCCATACCTTCGGGAGAAATGATGTGATCCATATCCGTCGGATATCCTTTGATTGGATAATGAAGATAAGAATCAATTCCGTTTTTCTCGAGTTGATTGCGGAAGGCATCTGCAGCTGGTTGGCCAGCGTACTGCGTGATGACAACAGAGCCAATAAAAATTCCCAATTCATTGAATTTGTCAATCAAACGAAGAACTTCTTGGTCATAGGAAATGCCCAAGTCACCACGTGCTTTGGAATGTTCGATGTTGCTAGCGTTAATGGCAATCACAACCTCAACCTGCTCTTTCAATTCTTGCAAGAGTTTGATTTTGTTGTCAGGTTCATAACCAGGAAGGACACGAGCAGCGTGGAAATCTTCTAACATTTTGCCACCAAACTCCAAGTAGAGCTTGCCGTCAAATTGGTTAATGCGCTCCAAAATGTGGTCGCGCTGTAGATTCAAATATTGTTCAGAACTAAAAGCTTGTTTTTTCATTTTTTTACCTCTGACCTCTATTATAATAAAAAATTGGAAGTTAGGAAACTATGGACTTAAAAAAGGAATCAAAAAGATTAGGCAAACGCTTGCACAAAGTTTTAAAAAACGCTATCATAGATTGTAGATTATTAAAATAATGAGGTAAGAAGATGCAAGAAAAATGGTGGCACAATGCCGTAGTCTATCAAGTTTATCCTAAGAGCTTTATGGATAGCAACGGAGATGGAATTGGCGATTTGCCAGGAGTTACCAGTAAGTTGGAATATCTAGCCAAGTTAGGGATTACAGCAATTTGGCTTTCTCCCGTTTATGACAGCCCTATGGATGATAATGGCTACGATATTGCTGATTATCAAGCGATTGCAGCTATTTTCGGAACCATGGAGGATATGGATGAGCTGATCGCAGAAGCTAAGAAGCGTGATATCCGTATCATCATGGACTTAGTGGTCAATCATACCTCAGATGAGCATGCTTGGTTTGTCGAGGCTTGTGAAAATCCTGACAGCCCTGAGCGAGACTACTATATCTGGCGCGATGAGCCCAACGACCTAGACTCTATCTTTAGCGGATCTGCTTGGGAATACGATGAAAAGTCAGGTCAATACTATCTCCACTTTTTCAGCAAGAAACAGCCTGATCTCAACTGGGAAAATGAAAAACTTCGCCAGAAAATTTATGAGATGATGAACTTCTGGATTGATAAAGGCATTGGTGGTTTCCGCATGGATGTCATTGACATGATCGGCAAAATTCCTGACGAGAAAGTAGTCAATAATGGTCCTATGCTCCATCCCTATCTCAAGGAGATGAATCAAGCGACCTTTGGAGATAAGAATCTCTTGACGGTAGGGGAGACCTGGGGGGCAACGCCAGAAATTGCCAAGCTCTACTCTGATCCAAAGGGGCAAGAATTGTCTATGGTCTTCCAGTTTGAACATATTTGTCTTCAGTATCAGGAAGGTCAGCCTAAGTGGCACTATCAAAAAGAGCTGAATATCGCTAAGTTAAAAGAAATTTTCAACAAATGGCAGACAGAGTTAGGAGTTGAGGATGGCTGGAATTCCCTCTTCTGGAACAATCATGACCTTCCTCGTATCGTCTCAATCTGGGGAAATGACCAAGAATACCGCGAAAAATCTGCCAAAGCCTTTGCAATTTTACTTCATCTCATGAGAGGGACTCCTTATATCTACCAAGGTGAGGAAATTGGGATGACCAACTATCCCTTTGAAACGCTGGATCAAGTAGAAGATATTGAATCCCTTAACTATGCGCGTGAAGCTCTTGAAAAAGGCGTTCCGATGCAAGAAATTATGGACAGTATCCGTGTTATCGGACGTGATAATGCCCGTACTCCTATGCAATGGGATGAGAGCAAAAATGCTGGTTTCTCAACAGGTCAACCTTGGTTGGCAGTCAATCCAAACTATCAAGCAATCAACGTTCAAGAAGCGCTGGCAAATCCAGATTCTATTTTCTATACTTATCAGAAGTTGGTTCAAATCCGTAAGGAAAACAGCTGGCTGGTTCGAGCTGACTTTGAATTGCTTGATACGGCTGACAAGGTCTTTGCCTATATTCGTAAAGATGGAGACCGTCGTTTCTTAGTTGTGGCCAACTTGTCCAATAAAGAACAAGACATGACAGTAGAAGGAAACGTCAAATCGGTCTTGATTGAAAACACCCTAGCTCAAGAAGTCTTTGAAAAACAAATCTTAGCTCCATGGGATGCTTTCTGTGTGGAATTGAGCTAAATATTTCTGAACAGAAAAATCTAAAATTGAAATCGCATAAAAACAAGGGAGGACTGTATGAAAGACAGAAATCCTTTGTTTTTTTATGACTAAAGTTTATAAACTTTCATTCTCAAAATTCAATTAACTTTACAAATTCCTACTATTTTGGTAAAATAAATATATGTTATAAAAACTAACATAAAGGAGAAAGAAGATGAATACAAAAAAGCGTGTCCTTAGTGCAGGCCTGACTTTTGCGGCTGCTTTGCTTTTAGCTGCTTGCGGACAATCAGGTTCAGATACAAAAACTTACTCATCAACCTTTAGTGGAAATCCAACTACATTTAACTACTTGTTAGACTACTACGCTGATAATACAGCCATCATTACCAACCTAGTTGATGGTTTGCTTGAAAATGACAACCACGGAAACCTAGTTCCATCTTTGGCAGAAGACTGGTCTGTTTCGAGCGACGGTCTGACTTATACCTATAAATTGAGAAAAGATGCCAAATGGTTCACGGCTGACGGTGAAGAGTATGCCCCAGTCAAGGCACAAGATTTTGTGACAGGTATCAAGTATGCAGTGGATAATAAATCACAGGCCATTGACTTGATTCAAAACTCGATCAAGGGCTTGAATGATTATATTACAGGAGCGGATTCTGACTTTTCTAAGGTTGGGGTGAAGGCCATTGACGACCAGACTGTTGAGTATACTTTGGCACGCCCAGAACCTTACTGGAACTCAAAAACAACCAATAGTATTCTTTTCCCAGTAAACGAAGAGTTTTTAAACTCAAAAGGGAAAGATTTTGGCACCCTATCTCCAGATAGCATTCTCTACAGCGGACCTTATTTGTTAAAAGATTTCACATCAAAATCATCGATCGAGTATGTGAAAAATCCGCATTACTACGATCATGATAAAGTATCGATTGAACACGTGAAATTGGCTTACTTTGATGGTTCAGACCAAGAATTGACCATCCGTAACTTTGAAAGTGGAGCCTATTCTATCGCGGGAGTTTATCCAAATAGTTCTAACTTTGCCAAGACCAAGGAGAAATATAAGGATAATATTGTCTATAGCTTGCAGGACAAGACTTCTTGGTACTTCAATTTCAACGTCAACCGTAAGGCTTACAACCATACGTCTAAAACGACAGATGAGCAGAAGAAGTCAACTGAGACAGCTGTCTTGAACAAAAACTTCCGTCAAGCAGTGAACTTCGCCTTGGATCGCACAGCCTATTCTGCTCAGTCAAATGGGGAAGAAGCAGCTAGCAAGACTCTTCGTAACACCCTAGTGCCTCCTACATTTGTCCAAGTTGGAGACAAGACCTTTGGAGAAGTAGTCGCTTCTAAATTGGTCAACTATGGCACAGAATGGTCAGGTATTAACTTGGCAGATGCTCAGGATGCCTATTTCAACAAAGAAAAAGCCCAAGCAAAATTTGTGGAAGCTAAAAAAGAATTGGCAAGTCAAGGTGTGGCCTTCCCAATTCACTTGGATGTGGCTGTTGATCAGACAAGTAAAAATGCTGTGACAGGCATGAACTCAGTTAAGCAGACCCTTGAGTCAGTTTTAGGTGCTGATAACATTGTCATTGATGTTCAGCAACTTTCAACAGATGATTTTAATAACGTAGCCTTCTTAGCACCGACAGCAGCTGATCGAGACTACGATTTGAACTTTGATGGTTGGGTGGGTGATTATCAGGATCCATCAACTTATCTCAATCCTTTCAATGCAGAGGATGGATTCTACCTTAAGATTTTTGGACTAGATGCCAAGGAAGACAAGGAAAAAATCACTAGCCTAGGTCTTGATACCTACACTAAGATGCTCAAAGATGCAGATAGTGAAAACAAAGATGTAGCCAAGCGTTATGAAAAATACGCTGAAGCACAGGCTTGGATGATTGACAATTCTCTCATTATGTCAGCTATGTCAAGTGGTGGCACAGCCTCTGTAACCAAAGTGACGCCATTTACAAGAGGCTATTCATTGGTTGGTATCAAGGGTGATGGCAATAACTACAAGTACATGAAACTGCAAAAAGACACTGTGACGACCAAACAGTTTGAAGAAGCTAAAAGTAAATGGGAACAAGAAAGCAAAAAAGCAATCGAAAAAGCTCAAAAAGAAGCAGAAAATCATGTTAAATAATGAGAAATAGCTTTTTAAGGAGAATCATAAAGACAAACATCAGTTTTGGTGCTTGTCTTTTTAAATCACTCGGCTATTGAAAACTGAGAAATGATTTGTTTTGTGCTAAAATAGATTGAAACTAAGATCCTCTCTTTTACTATAGTTAAGGAGATGCAAAGATAAATGATAAGGGAGAGACTATGTACGACTATCTAATCGTTGGTGCTGGTTTGTCGGGAGCAATTTTTGCTTATGAGGCGACTAAGCGTGGAAAAAAAGTAAAAGTTATTGATAAACGTGACCACATTGGTGGGAATATCTACTGTGAGAATGTAGAAGGAATCAACGTTCACAAATATGGTGCCCATATCTTCCATACTTCTAACAAAAAAGTTTGGGATTATGTGAATCAATTTGCTGAGTTTAACAATTATATCAACTCGCCTCTAGCTAATTACAAGGGCAGCCTTTATAATCTACCTTTCAATATGAATACTTTCTATGCTATGTGGGGGACAAAAACTCCTCAAGAGGTCAAAGATAAGATTGCTGAGCAAACGGCTCACATGAAGGACGTTGAATCTAAAAACTTAGAGGAACAGGCTATCAAGTTGATCGGTCCAGATATTTATGAAAAGTTGATTAAAGGATACACTGAAAAGCAATGGGGACGTTCTACGACTGACCTTCCACCCTTTATCATCAAACGTCTACCAGTTCGTTTGACTTTTGATAATAACTACTTCAATGACCGTTACCAGGGTATTCCAATTGGTGGTTACAACGTCATCATCGAAAATATGCTGAAGGATGTGGAAGTAGAACTTGGTCTTGACTTTTTTGCCAATCGTCAGGAATTAGAAGCTTCTGCTGAAAAAGTTGTCTTTACGGGGATGATTGACCAATACTTCGATTATAAACATGGTGAGTTAGAATACCGTAGTCTTCGTTTTGAGCATGAAGTTCTTGATGAAGAAAACTATCAAGGAAATGCTGTTGTCAACTATACAGAGCGAGAAATTCCTTATACTCGTATTATTGAGCATAAACACTTTGAGTACGGTACTCAGGACAAAACGGTTATTACTCGTGAATACCCAGCTGATTGGAAACGTGGAGATGAGCCTTATTATCCAATCAATGATGGGAGAAACAATGTCCTGTTTGCTAAATATCAAGAAGAAGCAGCACAGAATGATAAGGTGATTTTCTGTGGACGTTTGGCTGATTATAAATACTACGACATGCATGTGGTCATTGAACGAGCTTTGGAAGTGGTCGAGGAAGAGTTGGGACAATAATGCAAGGATTCCGTTATTTTAGAATCTTTGCTACTTAAGATTTTTAGAAGTAAGGTCAACAAGATTCTTTTCTGCTTATCAGAAGAGAAGCTATGTTGGCTTTTTTGGCATAGAGGAACAATGCTATGTTTTCAGAATATATAAAATATAACAAATAACTCTTAAAATTCAGAAAATTCTATTGACAGGACTTGAAAAAGAGTCTATAATGAATAAAAAAACAAAGGAGAATACTATGAAAACAAAGAAAGTATTAGCTCTTGCGGGAGTAACCTTATTAGCAGCTGGTGTTTTAGCTGCTTGTTCTGGGGGTTCAGGCGCTCAAGGTGAAAAGACCTTTGCCTTTACCTACGAGACACATCCAGATAATCTCAACTATTTGACAACTGGTAAGGCAGCAACTTCTGAGATTACTAGTAATGTGATTGATGGACTACTTGAAAATGATAAATACGGGAACCTTGTTCCTTCATTGGCAGAAGACTGGTCAGTCTCTAAGGATGGCTTGACTTATACTTATAAGATTCGTCAGGATGCCAAGTGGTATACATCTGAGGGAGAAGAGTACGCTCCTGTTAAGGCTCAGGACTTTGTAACAGGACTTAAATATGCAACAGATAAGAAAGCAGAAGCCCTTTACTTGGTACAGGATTCAATCAAAGGTCTGGATGCCTATGCCAAAGGTGAAATCACAGACTTCGCTCAAGTCGGGATTAAAGCCCTTGACGACCAAACAATCCAATACACCTTGAACAAACCTGAAACTTTTTGGAACTCAAAAACAACCATGGGTGTGCTTGCGCCAGTTAATGAAGAGTTTTTGAATTCAAAAGGGGATGATTTTGCCAAAGCTACGGATCCAAGTAGTCTCTTGTATAACGGCCCTTATTTGTTGAAATCCATTGTGACCAAATCTTCCGTTGAATTTGCGAAAAATCCGAACTACTGGGATAAGGACAATGTGCATATTGACAAGGTCAAATTGTCATTCTGGGATGGGCAAGATACCAGCAAACCAGCAGAAAACTTTAAAGATGGTAGCCTTACAGCAGCTCGTCTTTATCCAACAAGTGCAAGTTTCGCAGAGCTTGAGAAGAGTATGAAAGACAATATCGTCTATACGCAACAAGACTCTACGACTTATCTAGTAGGGACAAATATTGACCGTCAATCTTATAAACACACATCTAAGACTAGCGAAGAACAAAAGACTTCAACTAAAAAGGCTCTCTTAAACAAGGATTTCCGTCAGGCTATTGCTTTCGGATTTGACCGTACAGCCTATGCCTCTCAGTTGAATGGAGAAACTGGAGCAAGCAAAATCTTACGTAATCTCTTTGTTCCACCAACATTTGTTCAAGCAGATGGGAAAAACTTTGGCGATATGGTCAAAGAGAAATTAGTGACTTATGGGGATGAATGGAAGGATGTCAATCTTGCAGATTCACAAGATGGTCTCTACAATCCAGAAAAAGCCAAGGCTGAATTTGCTAAAGCTAAATCAGCTTTGCAGGCAGAAGGTGTAACCTTCCCAATTCACCTAGATATGCCTGTTGACCAGACAGCAACTACAAAAGTTCAACGTGTCCAATCTATGAAACAATCCTTGGAAGCAACTTTAGGAACTGATAATGTCGTTATTGATATCCAACAATTGCAAAAAGATGAATTGCTTAATGTAACTCTATTTGCCGAAAATGCTGCTGGCGAAGACTGGGATTTATCAGATAATGTCGGTTGGGGTCCAGACTTTGCCGATCCATCAACCTACCTTGATATTATCAAACCTTCTGTAGGAGAAAGTACTAAAACATATTTAGGATTTGACTCAGGGGAAGATAATGTAGCTGCTAAAAAAGTAGGTCTATATGACTACGAAAAATTGGTTACTGAAGCTGGTGATGAGACTACAGATGTTGCTAAACGATATGATAAATACGCAGCAGCCCAAGCTTGGTTGACAGATAGTGCCTTGATCATCCCAACAACTTCTAAAACTGGTCGTCCAATCTTGTCTAAGATGGTACCATTTACAATACCATTTGCATTGTCAGGAAATAAAGGTACAAGTGACCCAGTCTTGTATAAATACCTTGAAATTCAAGACAAGGCAGTTACTGCAGATGAATACCAAAAAGCTCAAGAAAAATGGATGAAAGAAAAAGCAGAATCCAATAAAAAAGCGCAAGAAGGACTTGCCAAACATGTCAAATAAGATAAAAAGAAGTTAGTTGTTCGCTAACTTCTTTTGGTTTATCGAAAATGAGTTGAAACCTCTCTTCACTTTCAAAGATTAGGAAGCTAATTTTTTTGTAGAAAAAATCCTGAGTTTTTATTCTCAGGATTTTCTTTCATCTCACTGTTGTGGTTGTTGAACTTGTGGATTTTGTGGCGTTGGTTGTACTGGTTGTGTCGGTTGAACAGCTTGACCAGCTTGTCCTTGGCTAGGATCAGTTGCTGGAGCATTATTGGGTTGTTGACCAACCGTCGTACTTGCCTGTGTAGTTGAACTTTCAGCTGTTGTGCTTGGAGTTTCTACTGTTTGTGTTTGTTGTGTTACTGAATTATTCCATGTGTTCTTTGCGTTGTTCTGGAAGACGAATTCTCCATTTCTATACAAGCCATCTGGCATCGTCCAGTCTTCTGGATGAGTATCTTCTGATAGATACGTTATCATTGAGCGATAAACTTTAGCTGCAACTAGGAAACCATCTCCAACGATAGGAGTTAAACGATTCGAATAACCTGTCCATACAGCCATAGAATACTTACGAGTATAACCAACAAACATTTCATCTGGAGCTACATAGCCAGTGTTCTTGATGTGTTTTTCAATTTCATCATCTGTGTAGTTAGAAGTACCTGTCTTACCAGCTTGCGCTAACCATGGGAGATAGGCTCCACGACCAGTTCCGTATGCCAAGACAGTTTTCATCATTTCGGTCATCATGTAAGCAGTTGTTTCTTTCATAGCTCGTGTACCTACATCTGAAAATTCTTTTTCACTACCGTCACTGAAGACGACCTTATTGATATACATGGGTTTGTGGTAAATTCCACCGTTGGCAAAGGCAGCATAAGCAGCAGCCATTTTTTCACTACTTGCTCCGTATTGTTTATTAGATTCTGTTGTATTACTTGAAATGGCGTTTGCATAATGCATGCTTGGATAGTCGATACCAAGACCATTAAGGAAGGTTTTAGCTCTATCTAGACCGACCTTATTCAAAGTCTCAACGGCTGTGACATTTCGTGATTGTTGAAGAGCATATTGCAGAGTAATATTACCGAAATATGCTCTATCCCAGTTGTAGACAGGTGTGCTTGTTCCCGGATAGTTATAAGGAATATCATTAACCATAGTTGCAGTGGAATCATAAACACCGTATTCTATGGCAGGTGCATAATCGGTGATTGGTTTCATAGCAGAACCCCAGTCACGATTGGTTTCCACAGCTTGGTTGGTACCAAATGAAACGTTACTTGCTTGGTGACGAGCTCCAAGTTGGGCGATGACTTTACCATTTGAAACATCTACGACCGTAGATGCGACTTGCAAATCATCGTCAGGGTAAGAGACGTATTGATCGGAGTTGTAGATATCCCACAGATGTTTTTGAGCTTCTTGGTCTACATTTGTGTAAACATCCATCCCAGTAGTTAGAAGGTTATAGCCAGTTTCTTGTTCTACTTGATTGATGACCTCCTTGAGGTAATTATCCATGTAAGCAGGGTAATTACTTGCTGATTTGAGACTTTGTAGTCCATCAGTAATTGGTGTATTGACTGCTTTCTCATACTGTTCAGCAGAGATGTAACCTTGATTTTTCATTTCAGATAAGACCAAGTTTCGGCGGTCTTGGGCTGCTTCTGGATGTGAATAGGGGTCATATTGGTTTGGTGCCTGAGGCATTCCAGCCAGCAAGGCTAACTGAGGTAAACTTAAATTATTGAGGTCTTTACCATAGTAGTTTTGAGCTGCTGTCTGCATTCCATAGTTGCCATTAGACATGTAGACCTTATTTATATAGTAGGTCAAGATTTCCTGTTTGGTTGCTTTTTGTTCTAACTGAATCGCTAACCAAGCTTCCTGAGCCTTACGAGAAATAGTCTGGTCGGAAGTCGAGGTTGAAAAGTAAGTCAACTTAATCAACTGTTGGGTGAGAGTTGATCCACCTTGGAGGGAATTACTTTGCAGATTGCGCAAGAAAGCTCCCAGGATACGGATGGAATCAATCCCCCTGTGGTCGAAGAAGCGATGGTCTTCGATAGAAACGATTGCCTTAACCAAATCTGTGGGAATATCATTAGCTTGGGCATTGACGCGGCGTTCAGAACCCAAGTCAGCAATGAGTTGATTTTTATTGTCGTAGATTTTACTAGAGGTTGTTGCAACTAGTTTACTCTCGGATAGGCTAGGAGCCTTGCTAACGTAGTAGAAAAAAACTCCTCCGCCTAAGACAATGGCTGCGATAACCAAGCTTAAGAAGCTAATGCTCAGATACTTGATTAGGCGCAGAATCGTTGGTTTGTTCATCTTGTTTTACCACCTAATAAATGTTCTTTGATAACATTGAGATAAGGAATTTGAGGGAAGGCACCAGCCTTGATTTCATATCCATATTCTCGAATATATCCAAGTGGCATTGATTTTTGTCCCTTATCTTGATGATAGAAGCGAATCAAATCGAATGCCGGCAATAAGTAGGTTTCTTGCTGAGAAGAAAAGTGAAGAAGGACAAAGCAGATTCCTTGTTGGGCAAGGACTTGTTCCATATGCTGAATCTGATGTGGATGAAAATTTTTCATCGGAATCGCACGTTTTTGTTTTGTTTCCTTGGCTTCAAAGTCGATGTAATATCCATTATAAACGCCAGAATAGTCCGTCGTTGAAGCTTGTCGAAAATAGGCTTCAACAATCTTGGCACGACTTCGTTGTGGATAGTCCACTCGTACGATTTGAATAGGGGTTGGTTTCTTGTGTATAACAGCCAAGCCCTGAGACAAATAGTAGTCGTTGGTAGCATTGATCATCTTTTCAAAAGACATTCCTCGATTTGCGAAATTTTTGGGTTGAGAAAGAGATGGTTGTCTTTTTTGTGATGAAAGTTTATGTGGATAGTTGACCATAATTCTCCTTATTGGTACAATAACATCACTCTATTATACCATAAATTTGCACAGAAAGGGTTAAAAATGGCTACAGCTTTGGTTTTGGGCTATTCTGCTTTTGATTTGGGTTTGTTTTCTGATAAGGATCCTCGTCTTAAATTGATAAAAAAAGCAATACGTAAAGATTTAGAGGCTATGGCAGCAGATGGGGTGTCTTGGCTTGTGTTTACAGGAAGTTTGGGTTTTGAATATTGGGTTTTAGAGGTTGCTCAGGAGATGAAAACCGAGTACGGTTTCCAGTTGGCCACCATTTTTGCTTTTGAAACCCATGGGGAAAATTGGAATGAAGGCAATCAGATGAAACTGAGTCGTTTTAAGCAGGTAGACTTTGTCAAATATGCTTATCCTCGCTATGAGCACAAGGGGCAGTTAAGAGATTACCAGCAGTTTTTGCTGGAAAACACGACTAGTTCCTATCTTTTTTATGATGAAGAAAATGAAACGAAACTAGCTTATTTTTACCAAAAGATGAAAAATCAAGAGGACTATTTTATAAAGAGATTAACATTTGATCAATTAAATGAACTTGCTGAAAATTTTTCCGAAAATTGAAGCTTTGACCTTGATTTTTGTTTGCCTTTTTTTATATAATAATACTAGCAAGCGAGAATGGAGAGAGACATGGCAAGTATTATTTTTTCAGCGAAAGATATTTTTGAACAAGAGTTTGGGCGTGAAGTCCGAGGGTATAGTAAAGTAGAAGTTGATGAGTTTTTAGACGATGTCATTAAGGACTATGAAACCTATGCTACCTTGGTCAAGTCACTTCGTCAGGAAATTGCGGATTTGAAGGAAGAACTAGCTCGTAAACCGCAAGTGAGTTCGGCTCCAAGTCCTAGTCACCCAGATCCAATTGATGTGGCTGCTTCATCTTCTATGACGAATTTTGATATTTTGAAACGCTTGAATCGTCTTGAAAAAGAAGTATTCGGTAAACAAATTTTAGACAATACTGATTTGTAATTCAGGTCTTGTTACATGCAATTTTTGGATAATCGCGTGAGGAGAATTGCTTCTCATGAGGAAAGTCCATGCTAGCACAGGCTGTGATGCCTGTAGTGTTTGTGCTAGGCGAAACCATAAGCCTAGGGACGAGAAATCGTTACGGCAGTTGAAATGGCTAAGTCCTTGGATAGGTCAGAGTAGGCTTGAAAGTGCCACAGTGACGGAGTCTTTCTGGAAACAGAGAGAGTGGAACGCGGTAAACCCCTCAAGCTAGCAACCCAAATTTTGGTCGGGGCATGGAGTACGCGGAAACGAACGTAGTATTCTGACTGCTATCAGCTAGAGCTGTTAGTGGTAGACAGATGATTATCGAAGGAAGTGGTCCTAGTCACTTCTGGAACAAAACATGGCTTATAGAAAATTGCATATAGGTTGGGGCTGAGAAATTTTCTCAACCTCATTTTTTAAAGTGGACATATAGAAAGGTCTTGCAAGACTGTAACATGAAAAAAGAATTTAATTTAATTGCAACTGTGGCAGCAGGTCTTGAAGCTGTTGTGGGACGAGAAGTACGAGAGTTGGGCTACGATTGTCAGGTTGAAAATGGACGTGTTCGTTTTCAAGGAGACGTGAGAGCTATTATCGAAACCAACGTCTGGCTTCGGGCAGCAGATCGTATCAAGATCATTGTAGGAACTTTCCCAGCTAAGACTTTTGAAGAGTTGTTTCAGGGAGTTTTTGCTTTAGATTGGGAAAATTATTTACCACTTGGAGCTCGGTTCCCGATTTCAAAAGCCAAATGTGTTAAGTCCAAACTTCACAATGAGCCCAGTGTACAGGCTATTTCTAAGAAAGCTGTTGTCAAGAAATTGCAGAAACACTACGCCCGCCCAGAAGGTGTTCCTCTGATGGAGAATGGCCCAGAGTTTAAGATTGAGGTCTCTATTCTCAAAGATGTGGCAACTGTCATGATTGATACGACAGGCTCCAGTCTCTTTAAACGTGGCTATCGTACCGAAAAAGGAGGCGCTCCTATCAAGGAAAACATGGGGGCAGCTATTTTGCAACTCTCTAACTGGTATCCAGACAAGCCTTTGATTGATCCGACCTGTGGTTCGGGGACTTTCTGTATCGAGGCGGTCATGATTGCTAGAAAGATGGCTCCAGGTCTGCGTCGCTCTTTTGCATTTGAGGAATGGAACTGGGTTAGCGATCGCTTGATTCAAGATGTTCGCACAGAGGCGGCTCAAAAAGTGGATCGTGAGCTGGAACTGGATATCATGGGCTGTGATATTGATGCTCGCATGGTAGAAATTGCTAAGGCTAATGCCCAGGCAGCTGGTGTTGCAGGAGACATTACTTTTAAGCAGATGCGCGTGCAGGATTTGCGTTCCGATAAAATCAATGGTGTGATTATTTCCAATCCGCCTTATGGTGAACGCTTGTCAGATGATGCAGGGGTGACCAAGCTCTATGCTGAGATGGGGCAAGTATTTGCACCACTGAAAACTTGGAGCAAATTTATCCTGACTAGTGATGAAGCCTTTGAAAGCAAGTATGGTAGCCAAGCAGATAAGAAGCGTAAGTTATACAACGGAACCTTGAAAGTGGATCTGTATCAATATTTTGGTCAGCGTGTCAAACGGCAAGAGGTAAAATAGAAAGGGATACTCATGAGTAAAAAAAGACGAAATCGTCATAAAAAAGAAGGTCAAGAACCGCAATTTGATTTTGATGAAGCAAAAGAGCTAACAGTTGGTCAAGCTATTCGTAAAAATGAAGAAGTGGAAGCAGGAGTCTTGCCTGAGGATTCCATTTTGGACAAGTATGTTAAGCAACACAGAGATGAAATTGAGGCGGATAAGTTTGCGACTCGTCAATACAAAAAAGAGGAGCTAGTTGAAACTCAGAGTCTGGATGATTTAATCCAAGAAGTGCGTGAGGCTGTAGAAGAGTCAGAAGCTTCTTCGGAGGAAGTTCCATCTTCTGAAGACATCTTACCACCCTTGCCTCTGGACGATGAGGAGCAAGACTTGGATCCTCTATTGCTAGAGGATGAAAATCCAACAGAAATGACTGAAGAAGTGGAAGAGGAGCAGAGTCTTTCTCGTCTGGAACAAGAAGACTCAGAAAAGAAAAGCAAAAAAGGCTTTGTTTTGACCGTTTTGGCGCTTGTATCAGTAGTTATCTGTGTCAGTGCTTATTATGTCTATCGTCAAGTGAATCGCTCGACCAAGGAAATTGAAACTTCTCAATCAACTACAGCCAATCAATCGGATGTGGATGATTTTAATACACTTTATGACGCCTTCTACACAGACAGCAATAAAACGGCTTTGAAAAATAGCCAGTTTGATAAACTAAGTCAACTCAAGACCTTACTTGATAAGCTGGAAGGTAGTCGTGAACATACGCTTGCCAAATCTAAATATGATAGTCTAGCAACGCAAATTAAGGCCATTCAAGATGTCAATGCACAATTTGAAAAACCAGCTATTGTGGATGGTGTCTTGGATACCAATGCCAAAGCCAAATCGGATGCTAAATTTACAGATATTAAAACTGGAAATACGGAGCTTGATAAAGTGCTAGATAAGGCTATCAGCCTTGGTAAGAGCCAGCAAACAAGTGCTTCGAGTTCAAGTTCAAGTCAAACTAGTAGCTCAAGCTCCAGTCAAGCAAGCTCAAATACGACTAGTGAGACAAGCCCAAGTAGTTCAAATACGGGATCAAATGAAACTAGAAGTACTCGCAGTGAAGTCAATATGGGTCTATCAAGTGCGGGGGTTGCTGTTCAAAGAAGTGCCAGTCGTGTTGCCTATAACCAGTCTGCTATTGATGATAGTAACAACTCTGCCTGGGATTTCGCGGATGGTGTCTTGGAACAAATTCTAGCGACTTCACGTTCACGTGGCTATATCACTGGAGACCAATATATCCTTGAACGTGTCAATATCGTTAATGGCAATGGTTATTACAACCTCTACAAGCCAGATGGAACCTATCTCTTTACCCTTAACTGTAAGACAGGCTACTTTGTCGGAAATGGCGCTGGTCATGCGGATGACTTGGACTACTAAGCAGTCGTTACAAAATTCTTTCTTTTCAAAAGTAAAAATGATAAAATAAAACAAATCAAACAAGAGGAGTGTCAAATGACAAAAGCTAACTTTGGTGTCGTAGGTATGGCCGTAATGGGTCGTAACCTTGCCCTTAATATTGAATCTCGTGGTTACACAGTTGCTATTTACAACCGTAGTAAAGAAAAAACTGAAGATGTAATTGCTTGCCATCCTGAAAAGAACTTTGTACCAAGCTATGATGTTGAAAGTTTTGTAAACTCAATCGAAAAACCTCGTCGTATCATGCTGATGGTTCAAGCTGGACCTGGTACAGATGCTACTATCCAAGCCCTTCTTCCACACCTTGACAAGGGTGATATCTTGATTGATGGCGGAAACACTTTCTACAAAGATACAATCCGTCGTAGTGAAGAATTGGCAAACTCAGGTATCAACTTTATCGGTACTGGGGTTTCTGGTGGTGAAAAAGGTGCCCTTGAAGGTCCTTCTATCATGCCTGGTGGACAAAAAGAAGCCTATGAATTGGTTGCGGATGTTCTTGAAGAAATCTCAGCTAAAGCACCAGAAGATGGCAAACCATGTGTGACTTACATCGGTCCTGACGGAGCTGGTCACTATGTGAAAATGGTTCACAATGGTATCGAGTATGGTGATATGCAATTGATCGCAGAAAGCTATGACTTGATGCAACACTTGCTAGGACTTTCTGCAGAAGATATGGCTGAAATCTTTACTGAGTGGAACAAGGGTGAATTGGACAGCTACTTGATCGAAATCACAGCTGATATCTTGAGCCGTAAAGACGATGAAGGTCAAGATGGACCAATCGTAGACTACATCCTTGATGCTGCAGGTAACAAGGGAACTGGTAAATGGACTAGCCAATCGTCACTTGACCTTGGTGTGCCATTGTCACTCATCACTGAGTCAGTATTTGCACGTTACATCTCTACTTACAAAGAAGAACGTGTACATGCAAGCAAGGTTCTTCCAAAACCAGCTGCCTTCAAATTTGAAGGAGACAAGGCTGAGTTGATTGAAAAGATCCGTCAAGCCCTTTACTTCTCAAAAATCATTTCATATGCACAAGGTTTTGCTCAATTGCGTGTAGCTTCTAAAGAAAACAACTGGAACTTGCCATTTGCAGACATCGCCTCTATCTGGCGTGATGGTTGTATTATCCGTTCTCGTTTCTTGCAAAAGATTACAGATGCCTACAACCGTGATGCAGACCTTGCTAACCTTCTTTTGGATGAGTACTTCTTGGATGTTACTGCTAAGTACCAACAAGCAGTGCGTGATATCGTAGCTCTTGCTGTTCAAGCTGGTGTGCCAGTGCCAACTTTCTCAGCAGCGATTACTTACTTTGATAGCTACCGTTCAGCTGACCTTCCAGCTAACTTGATCCAAGCACAACGTGATTACTTTGGTGCCCACACTTACCAACGTAAAGACAAAGAAGGAACCTTCCACTACTCTTGGTATGACGAAAAATAAGTAGGTCTGCCATGGGGAAACGGATTTTATTACTTGAGAAAGAACGAAATCTAGCTCATTTTTTAAGTTTGGAACTCCAAAAAGAGCAATACCGAGTTGATCAGGTTGAGGAGGGGCAAAAAGCCCTCTCCATGGCTCTTCAGACAGACTATGACTTGATTTTATTGAATGCTCATCTGGGGGATATGACAGCCCAGGATTTTGCAGATAAGCTGAGTCGGACTAAGCCAGCTTCAGTCATCATGGTCTTGGACCATCGTGAAGATTTGCAAGATCAGATTGAGACAATCCAACGCTTTGCCGTTTCTTACATCTATAAGCCAGTTATTATTGAGAATCTGGTAGCTCGTATTTCAGCGATTTTCCGAGGTCGGGACTTCATCGACCAACACTGTAGTCAGATGAAGGTTCCAACCTCTTACCGCAATCTGCGTATGGATGTAGAGCATCATACCGTTTATCGTGGCGAGGAGATGATTGCTCTGACCCGTCGTGAGTATGACCTTCTGGCTACTCTCATGGGAAGCAAGAAGGTCTTGACTCGTGAGCAATTGTTGGAAAGTGTTTGGAAGTATGAAAGTGCGACCGAAACCAATATCGTGGATGTCTATATCCGTTATCTACGTAGCAAGCTTGATGTAAAAGGTCAGAAAAGCTATATTAAAACCGTTCGTGGTGTCGGTTACACCATGCAAGAATAGAAAAGCAGTTGCAGTTATGTAACTGCTTTTTTTGAAAGATTTCTATATATTGACATGCAGTCGGGTCTTTGCTACAATCAGTTATGGAGGATAGGTCTAATGAAAATAATAAAAAAATTGATGTCAATCGCATTAGCAGTCTTTTTCTTTGGTTTGCTAGCGACAAGTGCAGTATTGGCGGATGATGCTGATTCAGAAGGTTGGCAATTTGTCAAAGAAAATGGTAGAACCTACTACAAGAAGGGGGACATCAAAGAAACGGATTGGCGAGTGATTAATGGTAAGTACTATTATTTTGATCCTTTATCTGGAGAGATGGTTGTCGGCTGGCAATATATACCTGCTCCACACGAAGGGGTTACGATTGGTTCTTCTCTAAGGCAAGATATTGCTTTTAGACCAGATTGGTTTTACTTTGGTCAAGATGGTGTACTACAAGAATTTGTTGGTAAGCAAGTTTTAGAAGCAAAAACTGCTACAAATACCAACAAACATCATGGGGAACAATATGATAGTCCAGCAGAGAAACGAGTCTATTATTTTGAAGATCAGCGTAGCTATCACACTTTAAAAACTGGTTGGATTTCTGACGAAGGGCATTGGTATTATTTACAGGAGGATGGTAGCTTCGATGCTCGTATCGACAGTTTGACGGTTGGGGAGCTAGTGCGTGGCTGGATCAATGATAATTCAACTTGGTACTATCTGGATTCAACAAGTGCTGCAATGCAAACTGGTTGGCAATATCTTGGTAATAAGTGGTACTATCTTCGCTCATCAGGAGCTATGGCAACTGGTTGGTATCAGGAAGGCTCAACTTGGTACTATTTAGATGCTGAGAATGGCGATATGAAAATTGGCTGGCAATACCTCGGTAACAAGTGGTACTATCTCCGTTCATCAGGAGCTATGGTCACTGGTTGGTTCCAGGTCGGTAGTAAATGGTACTATGCTTATAGCTCAGGTGCTTTAGCAGTGAATACCACTGTAGATGGCTATTCTGTCAATTATAATGGCGAATGGATTCGATAAATAATGATAGTATTTTGTAATTTGAGATAAATTTTAAGTAAGAGTGCAGCTTCACGAAGTGATACTGGATAAAAAGTTTTTAAAATCAGAAAACCGCATATTATCAGGCGTCAAAAAATTGGCAAAACCTTGATAATATGCGGTTTATTGTGGAAAGATTTACTTATTTACTTATTTTTAACAAAATTGAGTTTTTGCCCAGTTTTACATGACATGTTTTAGAAAAAGGTATATAATGTTAGTGTAATATCAAGTGTTTTTTTGAAAGCACCATAACAATTACAATTTTAGGCTTAAAAATCGAACCTTCTTTAAATACTTAAATATTTAAGGGGGGGGGGGTATAAGTACCCATTTGTAAAAAGAAATGAGGTTGAAAATGAACTTTAAGTCAAGAAAATGTGAAGAAAACGGGAAAAAAGTTTTACGCTATTCTATTAGAAAACATCATTTGGGAGTAGCCAGTGTGGCAGTGGCTTCGGTGTTGTTTTTTGCAACTGGTGTGGCGACTGTTCAAGCGGATGGACCAGGAGCAGGCGAACCAGTATCAGGCACACCAGCCCCACCAAGTACACCAGGTTCAGCAAGTACAACAAGCACACTAGGCACTTCTGGTGCTAATACTGGTGACACAGAAATAGAAAATACAAATACAAATATAGATACAAATACAAATACAGCTGCATCAACTGAGAGTAATGGAAACTCTCTTCAAGGAGTACCTCGTGCAGCGGAAGTAAGAAATGGAAATGATGTGTCTGCTACAACGCTAGGTAGTGATAGAGCTGTACCAACAGATATTAAGCCAGAGGGTAGCGATGGAGCAAGAAATAATGAGGAAAAACCTAGAGGGCTTGAAAGAGCAACAGAACCAGCAAATTATGATGGTAAAGTAAGTCTTATTGGTCAATGGACAAGTGAATCACACGAAAAAAAAGATACTGAAAATACATATAAGAATGCTACAGATAAATTAGGGAGTCCCTTATCTAATCCAGGTCTTTTCCGTGGCGCTGCAAAAACTTTTCTTGGTTGGTCTGATATGCCGCCAGTAAATGGGAAAATTGCGGACGGAGCAAGACTGTTCTCCCCAGAAGACACTTTAGCCACAGCCTTTCCAGATGGATTGAAAGCTGATTCCAGGCTATACGGTGTATATGCCAGTTTAAATGATCAAGATGAGCCTTTCCCTGCTGATAAATTTTCTATGGGATTTGCTATTATAGGTGGAATGAATAAATTTAAAATTAACGATAATAAGGTTCATATTGATACGAATGTTAAATCAGAAGATGTATTGCCAAATACTAAACTACATAGGGAAGAAATAGATGGGAACGTTCGAAAAATCATTGACAAAGTGAATCCGGAAAATAATGATACTACTAAGGTTAATGAAGTGGTTTTAAAAGCTGAGTTTGAAATGGATAACACTACAGCGATGACTGTGTATAGAAATCCTCATGTAGGATATGTAGGCCCTGTTTTATCAAACACATACAAGGATAATAACTTTAAATTAGATGAAAAGAAAAAAACTTACACCTATGTAGACTTAAATGTGAATTTAGACAAAGATTTAGTAGTTCCGGAAAAATTATATGCAGAGTTTAATGGTTACTCATGGAGACCATTGTATGCTCTTGGAATTAAGGAAGATGGAACGAAGGAAATCCTAAATGTGTATTCAAAAGAAGGGGCATCCTTAGGAAATACAAAAGATAGCTTTAATTCAATCGTTAGTAATACGGACCCTAGAGTCACATTTGGTGTTGAAACTAAAGGTAACCATAATATAACATTTAGAATGATTCTTAGATCTTTAAACGGATATGATAGTAATAGATCGGAAAATGAACGAAATGAGCGTATAGCTGAGAGTGTAGTAAAACCGGATGAAGGTAAGTCTATTGCTGAAACAATTCTGCGCAATATGACACTTCGATCTCTTACATCAACAGAACTTAAAGCTTTATTCCCTAATAAGAGTGATGAAGAAATCAATCAGATGGTTGTTCGTATTAATCAAGATAAAGCCAAAGAGTTAGCAGATACAAATGGAAATACAGTACTAAAAGTAACAGGTTCTGTTGAGGGTAATGTTCATCCAAGTGCAGGTAGAATCGGTAGTGGCTGGTTAAGCCTGGATTCAGCTACAAATTTACCTATTAACAAAGTAGAAGCTAACGTTTTAGAACTAGGTTATGTTACATTTTATAATGTATTCTACCGATTCCAAAGTGGAACAGAGGGAAAAGTATTACCAGCAGTAATCGAAAACTATAAGCCAAAAGATACAGCTACTTACGAAAATGAAGTGAATGTAACACCAACACAACCGACAACTACAGAGTATATAGATGCAGAAAACGATGGGAAATGGGTATTCAAAAGTTACGATGCAGAAAGTAAAGCAGTAAATAAAGCAGATGTAGAGTTTGTAGGAACATGGGTATTCGAAGCTAATAAATATGGTGTAACCTATAAATTTGAAAGTGGGACACCAGGTAAGACATTGCCAGAAGCAATCGAAGACTATAAACCAACAGACCAAAACCGTTATGTAGATAAATCAAATGTAACAACAATTCAACCAACAAAAACAGAGTATGTTGATACAGAAAATGATGGGAAATGGGTATTCAAGAGTTACGATGCAGAAAGTAAAGCAGTAAATAAAGCAGATGTAGAGTTTGTAGGAACATGGGTATTCGTGGCTAACGCACCGACTCCTAAGCCAGAACCGAAACCAGAGCCTAAGCCAGAGCCTAAGCCGGAGCCAAAACCAGAGCCTAAGCCTGAACCAAAGCCAGAGCCTAAGCCAGAACCGAAACCAGAGCCTAAGCCAGAGCCTAAGCCGGAGCCTAAGCCGGAGCCAAAACCAGAGCCAAAACCGGAACCAAAACCGGAGCCTAAGCCGGAACCAAAACCAGAACCGCAACCAACACCAACTCCTACCTCAATTTCTTCAGAAGATTGGAATCAAGGAAGTACTGAAGTGCACAAGTGGGATGAACTACCTCAGACAGGTAGTCAACAAGATGAATGGTTGGTAGCTCTAGGTGGCTTATCTCTCCTAGGTGCTTTGACGGTATTTTCTAAAAAACGAGAAGAATAGGATATGCTAAAAATCGTTTAAATAATAAAACGATGTAAATATATCCTTATAATGGGAAAAGCGATTGTGAATGGAAACAATCGCTTTTTTTGTGAAAATATAATAAAATAGATAGGAGAGAAGCAATACTTGTATGAAAAAAATGAGACGACTTTTTCGTCTAGTAAAAGGAAAAAATGACAAAAAAAAATGGTGTCGGTCAGGCACATAGTAAGATTATTTTAATAGGGGAGCATGCGGTCGTTTACGGTTATCCTGCCATTTCCCTGCCTCTTTTGGAGGTGGAGGTGACTTGTAAGGTGGTCCCTGCTGAAAGTCCTTGGCGCCTCTATGAGGAGGATACCTTGTCCATGGCAGTTTATGCTTCTCTGGAGTATTTGGATATCAAAGAAGCCTGCGTTTGCTGTGAGATTGACTCGGCTATTCCTGAAAAACGGGGAATGGGTTCGTCAGCAGCTATCAGCATAGCGGCCATTCGTGCGGTTTTTGACTACTATCAAGCCGACCTGCCTCATGATGTATTGGAAATCTTGGTCAATCGGGCTGAGATGATTGCCCATATGAATCCAAGTGGTTTGGATGCCAAGACCTGTCTCAGTGACCAACCTATTCGCTTTATCAAGAATGTAGGATTTACAGAGCTTGAGATGGCTCTATCCGCCTATTTGGTGATTGCCGATACCGGTGTTTATGGTCACACTCGTGAAGCCATCCAAGTGGTTCAAAGTAAGGGCAAGGATGCTCTACCGTTTTTGTATGCCTTGGGAGAATTGACCCAGCAGGCAGAGGATGCGATTTCACGAAAAGATGCTGAAAGACTGGGACAAATCCTCAGTCAAGCGCATTTACATTTGAAAGAAATTGGTGTTAGTAGCCCTGAGGCAGACTCTTTGGTTGAAACAGCTCTTAGTCATGGTGCTCTGGGGGCTAAGATGAGCGGTGGTGGGCTAGGAGGTTGTATCATAGCCTTGGCAGACAATTTGACACACGCACAAGAACTAGCAGAAAGATTAGAAGAGAAAGGAGCTGTTCAGACATGGATAGAGAGCCTGTAACAGTATGTTCCTACGCAAATATTGCTATTATCAAATATTGGGGAAAGAAAAAAGAAAAAGAGATGGTGCCTGCTACTAGCAGTATTTCTTTGACTTTGGAAAATATGTATACGGAGACGACCTTGTCGCCTTTACCAGCCAATGTAAAGGCTGATGCCTTTTATATCAATGGTCAGCTACAAAATGAGGCGGAGCATGCCAAGATGAGCAAGATTATTGACCGTTACCGTCCAGAAGGTGGGGGCTTTGTCCGTATAGATACTCAGAACAATATGCCTACCGCGGCGGGTCTGTCCTCAAGTTCTAGTGGTTTGTCCGCCCTGGTCAAGGCTTGTAATGCTTATTTCAAGCTTGGATTGGATAGAAGTCAGTTGGCGCAGGAAGCGAAGTTTGCCTCAGGCTCTTCTTCTCGGAGTTTTTATGGACCGCTAGGAGCCTGGGACAAGGATAGCGGAGAGATTTACCCGGTAGAGACAGACTTGAAGCTAGCTATGATGATGTTGGTGCTAGAAGACAAGAAAAAACCAATTTCTAGCCGTGACGGGATGAAACTTTGTGTGGAAACATCGACGACCTTTGATGACTGGGTGCGTCAGTCTGAGAAGGATTATCAGGATATGCTGGTTTATCTCAAGGAAAATGACTTTCCCAAGGTTGGGGAGTTAACGGAGGAAAATGCCCTAGCTATGCACGCTACGACCAAAACAGCATCACCAGCCTTTTCTTATCTGACGGATGCTTCTTATGAGGCTATGGACTTTGTCCGTCAGCTTCGCGAGCAAGGGGAAGCCTGCTACTTTACTATGGATGCTGGTCCCAATGTCAAGGTCCTTTGTCAGGAGAAAGACTTGGAGCATTTATCAGAAATCTTCGGTCAACGTTATCGCTTGATTGTGTCAAAAACAAAGGATTTGAGTCAAGATGATTGCTGTTAAAACTTGCGGAAAACTCTATTGGGCAGGTGAATATGCTATTTTAGAGCCAGGGCAGTTGGCCTTGATAAAGGCCATTCCTATCTATATGAAGGGCGAGATTGCTTTTTCTGATAGTTACCGTATCTACTCGGATATGTTTGATTTTGCAGTGGACTTGACGCCAAATCCTGACTATAGCTTGATTCAAGAAACGATTGCTTTAGTGCAAGATTTCCTCGTTTATCGTGGGCAGACCTTGCGACCTTTTTCTCTAGAAATCCGTGGAAAAATGGAACGAGAAGGGAAAAAGTTTGGTCTGGGTTCTAGCGGTAGCGTCGTTGTTTTGGTCATCAAGGCTCTGCTAGCTCTGTATAAGCTTTCGGTTGATCAGGATCTCTTGTTCAAGCTGGCCAGTGCTGTCTTGCTCAAGCGCGGAGACAATGGTTCTATGGGGGACATTGCCTGTATTGTGGCAGAGGAATTGGTTCTTTACCAGTCATTTGATCGCCAGAAGGTGGCTGCTTGGTTGGAAGAAGAAAACTTAGCGACAGTTTTAGAGCGTGATTGGAGCTTTTCAATCTCACACGTACAACCTGCATTAGAATGTGATTTCCTAGTGGGATGGACCAAGGAAGTGGCTGTATCGAGTCACATGGTTCAGCAAATCAAGCAAAATATCAATCAGAAATTTTTAAGTTCCTCAAAAGAAACGGTGGTTTCTTTGGTAGAAGCCTTGAAGCAGGGGAAAGTTGAAAAAATTATCGAGCAAGTAGAAGTGGCAAGCAAGCTTTTAGAAGGCTTGAGCGCAGATATTTACACGCCTTCGCTTAGACAGTTGAAAGAGGCCAGTCAAGATTTGCAGGCTGTTGCCAAGAGTAGCGGCGCTGGTGGTGGTGATTGTGGTATTGCCTTGAGTTTTGATGAGCAATCAACTGAAACCCTAAAAAACCGTTGGGCCGATCTGGGGATTGAGCTCTTATACCAAGAAAGGATGGGACATGACGACAAATCGTAAGGATGAGCACATCCGCTATGCCCTTGAGCAGAAAAGTTCCTACAACAGCTTTGATGAGGTGGAGTTGATTCATTCTTCCTTGCCTCTTTACGACCTGGATGAAATCGATCTGTCGACAGAGTTTGCTGGACGAAAGTGGGATTTTCCTTTCTATATCAATGCCATGACGGGTGGGAGTGAAAAAGGTAAAGAAATCAATCAAAAGCTAGCTCAGGTGGCAGATGTCTGTGGGATTTTGTTTGTGACAGGTTCTTATAGCGCAGCCCTCAAAGATTCAGCAGATGACTCTTTTTCTGTTAAGTATAGCCATCCAAATCTCCTTCTTGGAACCAATATTGGATTGGACAAGCCTGTCGAGTTAGGCCTTCAGACTGTAGAAGAAATGAATCCTCTTATCCTGCAGGTGCATGTCAATGTTATGCAGGAATTACTCATGCCGGAGGGAGAAAGGAAGTTCAGAAGCTGGCAATCGCATCTAGCAGATTACAGTGAGCGCATCCCCGTTCCAATCATTTTAAAGGAAGTTGGCTTTGGGATGGATGCCAAGACCATCGAAAGAGCCTATGAACTGGGTGTTCGAACTGTTGATCTATCAGGTCGTGGTGGTACCAGCTTTGCCTATATTGAAAACCGTCGCAGTGGCCAACGTGACTACCTCAATCAATGGGGCCAGTCTACCATGCAAGCCCTTCTCAATGCCCAAGACTGGAAAGACAAGGTCGAACTCTTGGTCAGTGGAGGCGTTCGCAATCCGCTGGATATGATTAAGTGCTTGGTCTTTGGTACCAAGGCTGTAGGCCTGTCTCGAACAGTTCTGGAATTGGTTGAAACCTATTCAGTTGAAGAAGTGATCGGCATTATCCAAGGCTGGAAAGCAGATCTACGCTTGATCATGTGTGCCCTTAATTGTGCCACCATAGCCGATCTGCAAAACGTAGACTATCTTCTTTATGGAAAATTAAAAGAAGCAAATGATCAGATGAAAAAGGCGTAACCACCGCCTTTTTTCCATCTTCAGACCGAGGTGACTTTTTTGAATTGTGATAAAATAGAAGGGAGAGGATACATGTATGAGAAAATTTAAAATCTTTTTATTTATCGAAGCCTGTCTTTTGACAGGAGCTCTGATTTTGATGGTGTCAGAGCATTTTTCGCGTTTTTTGCTACTTTTATTCCTCTTTTTGCTTTTGATTCGCTATTACACTGGTAAAGAGGGCAATAACCTTCTTTTAGTGGTGGCAACCATTCTCTTCTTTTTCATCGTCATGCTCAATCCTTTTGTGATTCTAGCTATTTTTGTTGCGGTCATCTATAGCCTCTTTCTTCTTTATCCGATGATGAACCAGGAAAAAGAGCAGACAAATTTGGTTTTTGAAGAGGTGGTAACGGTTAAGAAGGAGAAAAATCGTTGGTTTGGGAATCTCCATCATTTTTCAAGTTATCAAACTTGCCAGTTTGATGATATCAATCTCTTTCGTCTCATGGGCAAGGACACCATTCATCTTGAGAGGGTCATCCTAACCAATCATGACAATGTCATTATCCTCAGAAAGATGGTAGGAACGACCAAAATCATTGTGCCTGTAGATGTAGAAGTCAGTCTCAGTGTTAATTGTCTATATGGGGATTTGAATTTTTTCAATCAGCCCAAGCGAGCCCTTCGCAATGAACACTATCATCAGGAAACGAAAGACTATCTCAAGAGTAACAAGAGTGTAAAGATTTTCTTGACCACTATGATTGGGGATGTGGAGGTGGTCAGAGGATGAAAAAACAAGCTTATATAATCATTGTCATTACCTCCTTCCTGTTTGTCTTATTTTTCTCCCACAGCTTGATGGAAATCCTTGACTTTGACTGGTCTATTTTCTTGCACGATGTCGAAAAAACAGAAAAATTTGTCTTTTTGTTGTTGGTGTTCAGCATGTCCATGACCTGTCTCTTAGCCCTGTTTTGGCGAGGTGTCGAAGAGCTTTCTCTAAGAAAAATGCAGACTAATCTCAAGCGTTTATTAGCAGGACAAGAAGTGGTTCAGGTTGCAGATCCAGATTTGGATGCCAGTTTCAAGTCCTTGTCTGGCAAACTTAATCTTTTGACAGAAGCTCTTCAAAAAGCTGAAAATCACAGTCTTGCTCAGGAAGAGGAAATCATTGAGAAGGAAAGAAAGCGGATTGCTAGGGATTTGCACGATACAGTCAGTCAGGAGTTGTTTGCGGCCCACATGATTTTGTCAGGTATCAGTCAGCAGGCTTTGAAATTGGATAGAGAAAAGATGCAGACCCAGTTGCAGAGTGTCACAGCTATTTTAGAAACTGCCCAGAAGGATTTGCGGGTCTTGCTCTTGCATTTGCGGCCTGTTGAACTAGAGCAGAAGAGTCTGGTTGAAGGGATTCAAATCCTCTTAAAAGAGCTTGAGGACAAGAGTGATCTCAAGGTTAGTTTCAAGCAAAATGTGACGAAATTGCCTAAGAAAATCGAGGAGCATATCTTCCGCATCCTGCAAGAGTTGATCAGCAATACCCTCCGTCATGCCCAGGCCTCTTGTCTGGATGTCTACCTCTATCAGACGGATCTTGAATTGCAGCTGAAGGTGGTGGACAATGGAATTGGTTTTCAGTTAGGGAGTTTAGATGACTTGAGTTATGGACTACGCAATATCAAGGAGCGGGTTGAAGATATGGCGGGAACGGTTCAACTCTTGACAGCTCCAAAGCAAGGGCTGGCAGTTGATATCCGTATTCCCTTGTTAGATAAGGAATGATAAAGGAGTAAAGATGAAAATTTTACTGGTAGATGACCATGAAATGGTCCGATTGGGCTTGAAAAGCTACTTTGACCTCCAAGATGATGTAGAAGTTATAGGGGAAGCGTCCAACGGGTTTCAGGGTATTGACTTAGCCTTGAAATTGCGTCCAGATGTTATTGTCATGGATATCGTCATGCCTGAAATGAATGGAATTGACGCGACTTTGGCCATCCTCAAAGAATGGCCTGAAGCCAAGATTTTGATTGTGACTTCTTACTTGGACAATGAAAAAATCATGCCGGTTTTGAATGCTGGTGCCAAAGGCTATATGCTCAAGACTTCTAGTGCAGACGAACTGCTCCATGCCGTCCGTAAGGTGGCTGCTGGCGAGCTGGCTATTGAACAAGAGGTCAGCAAGAAGGTCGAATACCATCGCAATCATATAGAACTACATGAGGACCTGACTGCGCGTGAGCGAGATGTTCTCCAACTCATCGCCAAGGGCTACGAAAATCAGCGCATCGCTGATGAACTTTTTATCTCTCTCAAGACGGTCAAGACCCATGTGTCCAATATCCTAGCCAAACTTGAAGTCAGCGATCGTACCCAGGCAGCGGTCTATGCCTTTCAGCATCATTTGGTAGGGCATGAGGAGTTTTAATAGTTATGTAAAAATAGTGTTGGAGAAATGACTTAATTTAGTATCAAAGAAGTGAGCAAGTACCTCCCCCATCATTGAAAAGCGCATTCGTTACTTGAAAAAAGTCGCTCGTTTATGTTATAATAGACTGTATTTAAAAAATTTTAAGGAGAAATGACAGAATGTCTGTATCATTTGAAAACAAAGAAACAAACCGTGGTGTCTTGACTTTCACTATCTCTCAAGACCAAATCAAACCAGAATTGGATCGTGTCTTCAACTCAGTGAAGAAATCTCTTAATGTTCCAGGTTTCCGTAAAGGTCACCTTCCACGTCCTATCTTCGATAAAAAATTTGGTGAAGAGTCACTTTACCAAGATGTTATGAACGCTCTTTTGCCAAATGCTTATGAAGCAGCTGTAAAAGAAGCTGGTCTTGAAGTCGTTGCTCAACCAAAAATTGACGTAACTTCAATGGAAAAAGGTCAAGACTGGGTTATCACTGCTGAAGTCGTTACAAAACCTGAAGTAAAATTGGGTGACTACAAAAACCTTGAAGTATCAGTAGATGTTGAAAAAGAAGTAACTGACGCTGACGTTGAAGAGCGTATCGAACGCGAACGCAATAACTTGGCTGAATTGGTTATCAAAGAAGCTGCTGCTGAAAACGGCGACACTGTTGTCATCGACTTCGTTGGTTCTATCGACGGTGTTGAATTTGATGGCGGAAAAGGTGAAAACTTCTCACTTGGACTTGGTTCAGGTCAATTCATCCCTGGTTTCGAAGATCAATTGGTAGGTCACTCAGCTGGTGAAACTGTTGATGTCGTTGTAACATTCCCAGAAGACTACCAAGCAGAAGACCTTGCAGGTAAAGAAGCTAAATTCGTGACAACTATCCACGAAGTAAAAGCTAAAGAAGTTCCAGCTCTTGACGATGAGCTTGCAAAAGACATCGACGAAGAAGTTGAAACACTTGCTGAATTGAAAGAAAAATACCGTAATGAATTGGCTGCTGCTAAAGAAGAAGCTTACAAAGATGCAGTAGAAGGTGCAGCAATTGATAAAGCTGTAGAAAACGCTGAAATCGTAGAACTTCCAGAAGAAATGATTCACGAAGAAGTTCACCGCTCAGTAAACGAATTCCTTGGAAACTTGCAACGTCAAGGTATCAACCCTGACATGTACTTCCAAATCACTGGAACTACTCAAGAAGACCTTCACAATCAATACCAAGCAGAAGCTGAGTCACGTACTAAGACTAACCTTGTTATCGAAGCAGTTGCCAAAGCTGAAGGATTTGATGCTTCAGAAGAAGAAATCCAAAAAGAAATCGAGCAATTGGCTGCAGACTACAACATGGAAGTTGCTCAAGTACAAAGCTTGCTTTCAGCTGATATGTTAAAACACGACATCACAATTAAAAAAGCTGTTGAATTGATCACAAGCACAGCAACAGTTAAATAATCTTAATAAACAAAAATCCCACCTGAATTGGTGGGTTTTCTTGTGCACTATTTTCCAAAAATCTCTTTGAGGTCTGCGTCTGTAATCCCAATCATGGCTGGGATACTGTCCCAGTTTTCTTCTGTCAGGATGTAGGATTGTTCAGAGGCGTTTGATGTGGCTGTTTCGGAGATAGCTGGTTGCTTTTCTTCAACATTCTCCAATAAATCACTGAAGCGTTCAATCAGATAGGTTTTTCGGGCAGTTCCGATATGTTGGGTAGCATAGTCAAAGGCCTGTAATTCGCCTAGTAAGATAAGCTTGCTTTTGGCGCGTGTAATGGCTGTATAGATGAGATTACGCTCCAGCATACGCCTGCTAGCACTGGTGATAGGTAGGATAACAACAGGGAACTCACTTCCCTGAGACTTATGGATACTCATGGCATAGGCCAAGCGAATCTTGTACCATTCGTTACGTGGGTAAGAGACCTCGTTGCCGTCAAAATCAATGACAATCTCGTCTTGTTTCGACTCGGTGTATTTACCCGGAATCAGGTCTGTGATGGCTCCTAAATCTCCATTAAAAACATTGATTTCAGCATCGTTGACCAAGTGAATGACCTTATCTCCTTTACGATAGTGACACTGGGGAGCTTCAAAACTGAGTTGGTCTTTTTGTGGTGGATTGAGCAGGTCTTGCATGAGCTGATTGATAGCATCAATCCCTGCCGTCCCTCGGTACATGGGAGCCAGAACTTGGATATCACGGGCAGGAATACCACTTCTGAGGGCAGCGCCTAAGATCTTTTCAATGGTGGCAGGAATATGGCCACTAGCGATTTCAAAGTAGGAACGGTCAGCTTTTTTCTGAGTGAAATCAGCTGGCAAGATGCCCTGTCGAATTTGACTAGCTAGGGTGACGATGGTTGATTCTTCGCTTTGCCGGTAAATTTTTTCCAAGCGAGTCTGAGGAATCAAGGGAATATGAAGCAGATCAGCTAGAACTTGTCCAGGACTGACAGAAGGCAACTGGTCGCTGTCGCCCACGATGAGGATTTTACTGTTAGAAGAGATGTTGGAGAAGAGTTGATTGGCCAGCCAAGTATCCACCATAGAAAATTCATCCACGATGATAAAGTCAGCATCCAGATAATCTTCCAGATGACTGGTATCATCGTCACCTGTCATTCCTAAGTGGCGGTGTATAGTAGCGCTAGGCAAGCCTGTTAATTCATTCATGCGCCTAGCGGCTCGACCAGTTGGAGCAGCAAGAAGAATCGGTAAATTGCTTTTTTTCCTGAGGTCAAGTCCTTCTAAGAGGGCATAAACAGCGATGATCCCATTGATAACCGTTGTCTTACCAGTACCTGGACCGCCTGTCAGAATAAAGACCTTGTTCTGGATAGCATCACAGATAGCCTGTTTTTGAATGTTATCATATTCAATCTCCAGATCTTCTTCGACAGTAGCGATATGTTTTTGAATGGTTTCTAAATCATGACTCTTCTGTTTTCCTTTTTCAAGGATACGAACCAAGTGACTGCGGATGCCTTCCTCAGCGAAAAAGAGGCTGTTGTCAAAAATTTTTGTATCAATCTGCTGAACCTTGTCTTCTTCAATCAGGTAGGAGAGTTCTTGGGCAACTTGACTGGGATCCAGTTCTACGGGGCGAGAAGATTCAAGGAGAGTAAGGGTTTGTTCTAGCAAATCCCGAGCTTCAACATAGGTGTCCCCTGTTTCCATACAGGCCTGAAAAAGACTATGAACTAGTCCTGCACGGAAGCGTTCAGGAGCCTGACTTTCGATGCCTAGTTCCTCAGCTAGTTGGTCAGCAATAGTAAATCCCAACCCCTTGATATCCTCAACCAGTTGATAGGGATAATTTTCAACCACATCAAGGGTTTCTTCCTTGTAAAAGTCTTGAATCTGAAAGGCTAGTTTGTTGGGAATGCCGTAGTTGGCTAGTTTGGCCAAAACCATCTCCGTTCCGTAGTTGAGACGGAGAGTGGAGACGAAAGCCTCGCGATTTTTGGCAGATAGTCCTGCGATGCCTTCTAACTTTTCTGGGTGTTGCAAAATTTCGTCAATGGTATTGTCGCCATAGGTGTCCACTATTTTCTGAGCTGTCTTGAGACCAATTCCCTTGAAATGGCTACTTGAAAAGTACTTGACCAAGCCCTTGCTAGTTGGTTTTGCACGTTCATAACGGTTGATTTGCAGTTGTTCCCCATACTTGGAGTGCTGGACAATTTGCCCCCAAAAAGTGTAGTCTTCGCCCTCAATCACATCAGCCATGGTGCCGGTGACAATAATTTCAAAATCATCAAAATCCTCTGCGTCTGTATCGTCGATTTCTAGGAGGAGGATACGATAAAAATTGCTGGGATTTTCAAAAATAATCCGTTCAATGGTTCCTGAAAAATAAACTTCCATAAGATTCCTTTGCATAAATAGGTGAGAGTTAATACTCTTCGAAAATCTCTTCAAACCACGTCAGCTTCGCCTTGCCGTATATATGTTACTGACTTCGTCAGTTCTATC
>NZ_VMMI01000016.1:0-28922 GCF_013277125.1 Streptococcus sp. 4094
ACAGTGTTTTGAGCAGCTTGCGGCTAGCTTCCTAGTTTGCTCTTTGATTTTTATTGAGTATTAACTAGTAAAGCTAAAAAGAATCCAGAAAAGCTTCCAGATTCTTTTGTGAAAATGATTGCTAGAGTTTACTTTGACTTAAAGAAATCCTGTTGGGCTAAATAGTCATAATGGTCTTTGTTAAATTGATATTGGCCCACACGCTGACTAATCTGACCAACATCCACAGAAAAAATATAGGCTTCATTTTGATAGTTCCAGTTCAGCCTAACTGTATTCAAGACTGGCTTATAAGTAAAATCTTGAACTTGATTCCAAGGCATCTCTAGGACTTGATTAGAACGATTTTCAGTTATATCACTGATGTCCATCAAGAAAATCCCCTTAGGTGTGAATGCCAGAATTTTAGGCTTCACACTCGACTGAACATAGTAGGAACCACCTATAATGAAAAAATCAATAAAGGATTTCAACCATGTCTTTTTCTTGAAAGCCATCAGAAAATTCTTTTGCCCTTCAATGCGACAAGTTGAAAGAAATGATGCAATCTGTTTTTCTGTTGCAAACTCCATAATAGCGCCCATGATGTTACCTCCATAACGATTAGTAAATAGGCAAATAAGAACTCTTCACATAAAGAAGAACTTATCATTTGTTGCATTTTATCTTACTTTTCCAGTAGACGACATCCCTCCTATAACATTACCCTAGCATGTGCATACTTCAATCAACATTGGGTAAATTTTCGAACGTAGTTTCTTATATTTATTATAGCATAAATTCAATTAACTACGAGAAAATGTAAGCACTTTTCTTCCAAATTTTCCATCATTCTATATAAAAACGACAGTTTCTTTCGAAACCATCGTTTTTCTTGAAAAATCCTTATTTGACATGTTTCGCCAATTCTTCTTGGGCTTTTTTATTAGATTCTTCTTTTTCTTTCAACCATTTTTCTCTGGCTTTTGCATATTCGTCTGTTGTGACTGTCTTATCTTGTAATTTGAGGTATTTATAGGATTCAACCCCTTTATTACCAGCCAATGAATATGGTGTTGAGAAAGGAACGATTTTTCTCAATGTTGGTGTTCCACCAAGTGAAACATTTGGAATTGCTAGAGAGCTATCTACTAACCAAGCTTGGATTTCAGCATACTTTTCATAGCGTTTTGCAATATCTTGTTCCTTATTAGCTTCTTCCAACATTTGGGTATAGACATCCAGCCCAACAGCCTTGGCCTTGTCATTGGCTTCACCTGGCTCGAGTCCAAGACTTTGTAGAACCCCACCATTCTTGACACTAAAGATATCAAGATAGCTAGATGGATCAAGATAGTCCGCACTCCAACCACCATTGTAGAGATCGTAGTCTTTTTGCGCAGCTGTTTGAGCTAGATAACCTGAACTATCATAGTCCTCTGTAGAAAGTAGGTGGACATCAATCACAACATTTTCTGCACCTAAGACAGACTCAATTGATTGCTTCATGGAATTGATTCCTTGAATTTCAGCCTTATTGGTCAACTCTATATTTTTATCTAAGTGGATAGGGAATGTTACCCCCTTAGCTTCTAATTCTTTCTTAGCTTCTGCAAATTTGGCTTTGGCTTTCTCTGGATTGTAGTATGGATCTTGGGCATCCGCGAAGTTGATTCCTTGCCATTCCTTACCATAATTGACCATCTTAGAAGCCACTACTTCACCAAAGTCTTTTCCCTTGATACTTACGAAGTTTGGAGGAACAACCAAGTTACGCAAAATCTTAGTTGCACCATCTTCTCCTTGAGATTGAGCCCCGTAAGCTGTCCGATCATAGGCAAAATTAATGGATTGACGGAAGTTTTTATTAAGAACCGCTTCTTGAGTCGATTTCTTTTCAGCATCACTTGTCTTGGAAGTGAATTTATAAGATTGTCTATCCAGATTAAAGTTTAAGAAGTAAGAAGTGGCATCTTGCATGCTATAGACGATATCATCTTTGTATTTTTCTTTAATTCCTTCATAACTTGAACTATTCGGATAGAGACGAGCGTAGCTATAGGCTCCGTCTGTAAAGTTACGAACAAGAGCGTCTTGGTCACTACCATCATAGTAGGTCAATTTGACATCATCTACAAAGACATTTTTAGCATCCCAGTAGTTAGGATTTTTCTTGTATTCGATGACAGATTTTGAAACAAAAGCTTTCATCAAGAAAGGTCCACTGTACAAAATATTAGCAGGGTCTACCTTCCCAAAATCATCCCCTTTTGATTTCAAGAAATCTGCATTGACTGGGAAAAGAATGGTTGAGGTTGTTTTTGAGTTCCAGTAAGGTTCTGGTCGAGCCAAGGTGTATTGAACCGTT
This sequence comes from Streptococcus sp. 4094, assembly GCF_013277125.1. Classification (NCBI taxonomy): domain Bacteria; kingdom Bacillati; phylum Bacillota; class Bacilli; order Lactobacillales; family Streptococcaceae; genus Streptococcus; species Streptococcus sp. 4094. The sequence goes on from NZ_VMMI01000016.1 coordinate 2,348, forward strand.
TGGTCATCAAGTGCCTTGACTCCGACAGTTGAAAAGTCGCTTGTTTTCCCAGTGATATAGTCATCCAAACCTGCAACAGAGTCCTGCACTAGATACAAGGCTTCTGAATTTTTATCAGCTGCATATTGCAAACCGGTTACAAAATCCTGAGCAGTTACAGGTGCATATTCTTCTCCCTCAGAAGTAAACCACTTAGCATCCTTACGAAGTTTGTAGGTATAGGTTAAACCGTCCTTAGAAACAGTCCAATCCTCAGCCAAGGATGGAACATAGTTCCCATATTGGTCATTTTCCATAAGACCATCTACCAGGTTGGTCACAATATCATTTGTTGTTGCACGGTTTTCTGCTAGATAGTTCAAACTAGATGGATCACTTGAGTAAACATAATTGTATGTTTTTGATGCTGTGCTAGAATTTCCACAGGCACTCAATAAAACTCCTGTACCCAGGACAAGACCTGCCAAGGTTAGATATTTGCTCTTAGACTTTTTCATTTCCAGAACCTCCTGATTTAAATATTTGTTTTATTATACAACGTTTAGTTTGTTTAGTCAATGATTTTTTCCAAAAAAATCGAAAAAGACCTCATCTTCTACTTTCAAAAGATAATTTTAGCTATTTTGACGCTAAAAAAGGAATAAGTTTCAAGTTCTCCTAAAAGATTGTTCAACTTATTCCTTTTATTTATAAATGCTATCTTACGAAAGCTTAAATTTTGCTCGCAGGCGGTCTGCTTGGGCTTTTCCAATCACCTTATCCAACAAACGAGTTCGAAGACTCATGACTCCATAAACTCCTCCTCCCATGGCACCAACAAGAGCTACATAAAGGAAGCTCCACAAACGTCCACTTGGTTGGAAAACAAATCCTAACAGCCACTGGATGGTTCCTATTAACAGAAACATGACTAGGGTCAGCAAACTGATTAAAATGGTTCGCTTCACAATCACCTTGCGCTTGACACCCGTTACCTTACAAATATCCCGATACATCAAGACGTTAGGAATGATGAGAGCAATGGTTGTTGAAATCAAAGGACCATAACTGTGGAAGAGGGCGATGGTAGGTAGTTGCAAGACTAGTTTGGCAATAGAACCATAGATAAAATAGAGAACAGCCTTGCGATTGCGGAACATGGCCTGAAGCATTGGAGACAAGACCATGTACAAGCCTAAAATAATAGACTGCAAAACTGCAAAGACAAACAAGCCCATGGCCAAACTATCTGGCTTACCGTAGAAGACCGTATAAAGAGGTTCTCCTACCATAACCACTCCAACCGTTGCTGGTAGCAGGAATACAAAAAGCATGGTAATGCTGTCCTGAACAAGACGAGAAGCTGCCTTCAAGTCCCCCTTGACATAGTTTTCAGTCAAAAGTGGCAAACCAACACTCCCAATCGAAACCCCAACAGAAATCAAAATCATCGTGATTTTATTAGGATTGGCTGAGAAATAAGAAAACATGATAACCAAGTCCTCATTGCTGTAGTTGGTAAACCAACTCATACTATTGATAAAGGTCAGCTGGTCCAAAATCTGGAAGAGCTGGATGGCAGACCCTGTTAAGATAAAAGGAATGGCTTCCTTAATGGTATCGACCAAAAGATGCTTGCTGTTAATCTTATCTCCTGTTTCAAGAACTTTTTTGAGTGAACCTTCTTGGGCAAGGAAATAAATCAAGACTGCAAAACTGGCTACCATACCGACAAAGGCAGCAAAGGTGGATTGGGTAACCGCTGCTAGATAATCTCCTGAACCGAGCTTCATAATGATAAAGGTTGCTAAGAGCATCCAGATAACACGAATGACCTGCTCAGCGATTTGGCTCATGGCATAAGGTTTGAGGTTATTCATCCCTTGGAAAAATCCTCGGATAACACTCATAGATGGGAAAATCAAGACTCCCCAAGCCAAGCTTTGCATGATCGGTATCAAGTCTTTGCCCACGCCAGACAAGTCTGCTAGCCAAGGAGCAAAGACATACAAGACTAAAGCAAAAACCAGGCCAAGTCCTGTCATAAATCCTAAAAAGCTCCGAATCAGGGCAAAGCTATGCTCTTCTTCTCGCATGGTATTGTACTTGGCAACTTGCTTGGCCACCGCAACTGGAATCCCTGCTGTTGAAACCAGCAAGAACCAGGCATAGATATTGTAGCCCATGGTAAAGAGACCATTAGCCGTAGCCGCATAAGACCCCATCCAGATGTACCAAGGTATAATGTAAATAGCCCCAAGCAGGCGACTGATAAAGTTACTAGCCGTTAGCCAAGCAGTCCCCCGTAACATCTGGGCCTGCTGGTGATTGTTTTCGTGCGACATAGATTCCTCATTCAATTTTGATAACTAGGAAAAACTCCTTATCTTCCATTATAAACTTTTCCTTGTTACTTGTAAATTTGCGACTTTCGGTTTACAATAGAAAGTATGATAAAAATTGAAACCGTATTAGATATATTAAAGAAAGATGGTCTCTTCCGTGAGATTATCGACCAAGGACACTACCACTACAACTACAGCAAAGTTGTTTTTGATAGCATCAGCTACGACAGCCGAAAAGTAAAAGAAAAGAGCCTATTTTTCGTCAAGGGTGCTGCCTTTAAGAAGGAATTTCTGCTTTCAGCAATCTCTCAAGGACTCGGTTGGTATATAGCTGAAAAGGACTACGAAGTCGGTATCCCTGTCATCATTGTGAACGATATAAAGAAAGCCATGAGTTTGATTGCCATGGAGTTCTATGGTAATCCACAGGAAAAACTCAAACTCCTCGCCTTTACTGGAACCAAGGGTAAGACAACAGCAGCCTATTTCGCCTATAACATCTTATCTCAAGGGCATCGACCTGCAATGTTGTCGACCATGAATACAACTCTTGATGGCAAGACTTTCTTTAAGTCTGCATTGACAACCCCTGAGAGTATTGACCTCTTTGATATGATGCATCAAGCTGTGCAAAATGACCGTACCCACCTCATCATGGAAGTATCCAGTCAGGCCTATCTGGTCAAACGTGTCTATGGTCTAACCTTTGATGTGGGAGTTTTCCTCAATATCAGCCCAGACCATATCGGCCCGATTGAACACCCTAGCTTTGAAGACTACTTCTACCACAAGCGTCTCTTGATGGAAAATAGCCGAGCAGTCATCATTAACAGTGACATGGACCACTTTTCTGTCTTGAAAGAACAAGTGGCAGATCAAGACCATGATTTCTATGGTAGCCAGTCTGATAACCAAATCGAGAATTCCAAAGCCTTTAGCTTTTCAGCTACAGGTAAACTTGCTGGAGACTATGATATCCAACTGATTGGTCACTTCAACCAAGAAAATGCCGTTGCTGCTGGACTTGCTTGTCTCCGTCTCGGAGCTAGTCTTGAGGACATCAAAAAAGGAATTGCTGCAACCCGCGTTCCTGGTCGTATGGAAGTCCTCACTCAGAAAAATGGAGCCAAGGTCTTCATCGACTATGCCCACAATGGGGATAGTCTAAAAAAACTAATCAAGGTTGTAGAGACTCATCAAACAGGAAAGATTGCTCTGGTTCTGGGTTCGACAGGAAATAAGGGAGAAAGTCGTCGCAAAGACTTTGGCCTCCTCCTCAATCAGCACCCTGAAATTCAAGTCTTTCTGACTGCTGATGACCCCAACTATGAGGACCCAATGGCCATTGCAGATGAAATCAGTAGCTACATTAGTCATTCTGTTGAAAAGATTGCGGATCGCCAAGAAGCCATCAAGGCAGCTATGGCTATCACAAATCACGAATTAGATGCTGTCATTATTGCTGGTAAGGGAGCCGATTGCTACCAAATCGTCCAAGGCAAAAAAGAATCCTACTCAGGAGATGCAGCCGTCGCAGAAAATTATTTATAAGAATAGAAAAAATCAAGGGAAAATGAAACCCTTGATTTTTTACTATTATTTAGTAAAAACGTTTTTCAAACCTTCAACGGCACCTTCTACAGCACCTTTAGCGTCTTCTACAACGTCTTTTGCCTTAGCAACTGTTTTTTCAACAGCTCCTTCAAGTTCTGTCTTGCTGTCTCCAGTAACTTTACCAAAACCTTCTTTGACAGCACCTGTTGCTTGTTCCAATTTGTTTTCAAGTGACATATGATTGTCTCCTTTAGTTCTATTCCGATATGTGTTATCGGTTACATTAGTATAAACTTATCGATAGATAAAGTCAAACAATGTGCTCAGAAAAAGCAATCACACTAAATAGAAAGTTAATCTCTCCTTGTCAAAATCAACGGCCAACTCATACTTTCCATCTTCATTTTGGACAATATAACCTAGGACAACTAAACTATCCACAAAGATGTCTCGGCGTTTCTGCATAAGCTGGTCTTTTTTGAGAAATTTCAACAAAAAAGTCGTCATATACTTGAGGGCATACTCAGGATTAACATCTCCCAAAATGTCATAAAGTTCCTGCTGTTTTTCTGTCAAAGGATACTGATGCTTGACCTTGTAGAAATAATTAGACAGGGTCATTTTAGTCCGCGCAAAATCTGTTTTTTCAACTAAAATAGCTGCATTGGTTTGATTGCGCAATTCTGTCTCAAAACTCTGCTCCAACAAAGCTTGATAGGCCGGGCTATCTTCGCTGACAAAAATCTCTTGATCCAGTTCGAGACTATCGAGTGATTCAAGCATAGGAAGATTGAGGTAATAACGCTTATTTTCCCGACGAACCAAGCCCACTTTTATATACTCTTCCATGAGTTTGTCAACTGCTACATCTGGAAATTGAGTCTTAATTTCCCGTAGAATCACATCCTCATGCTGGTCCAGATAGCGGATCAATTCTCCAAAAAATGGCTGTCTCGTCAAACGAGATGGATTAAAAATCTGAATCATGAAGATTCCTTTCTTTACATTCTAACAGAGGTGATGTTGCCAACTGACTAGGATTGGTCCCAGCTTGGTTCAGAGGAACAGGCAGACCTAGTTCTCTATAATACTCTCTCCAAAAATCACTAATGTCCTGCTCCCCATCACCAAATTTCATGGGAATAGTTTCAAAAATGGGGAGGATTTCTACCATATACTGAGAACAGTAAAAACCTTCTCCATCTGGATAGAAAGAAGCATTGTAGGGTGCCCCTAGATGTTTACAAGCTCTTTCCTTCACCGACTGGATATCCATTTCTGGGTAGACATAGAGGTCGTACAAGTGATTAGACTCAAAGAAGTCTGCTGATTCCTGACAAACAACACCCGCCTGTCCACTAGCATGATAAATCATCCCATCCAAATAAATGGCAACATGGTTATAGTTGCCTGTGGAAGTCTGGATGGCTTGCCCCATGTCCGACTCATCTCTCACAAAAATCAAATCACCAGTTTCTAACATGCTTCACTCCTAGAAAAAAAGGAGCCGAAACTCCTTTCGATATAAGGCAAACTAGCCTTTCCTAATTTGAATTAACACTCAAAATCTTAAGCATTAAAGCTTTCAGTCAATTGAGGTACCACTTGTTTCTTACGTGAAACGGCACCAGCAAGGAAGGCATGATTGTTTTCAAGTTTGAAGTTGAAAGCCGCTTCGACCTTGTCCATATTGGCACCAAGAGCCAAGATTTCTGAGTTTGAGTTGACGATATCTGTAATCATCAAGACAAAGTCAGAGTAGCCGTTTGCTGCGTTAGCAGCTTGCATTGCAGCTTCGATTTCTGCTTGGCGTTCCAAAACTTCAGCGATGTCAACTGTGTTTACTTGAGCAACACGGACATTATTTCCTTTCAATTCAAAAGTCTTAGCATCAATGTCAATCAATTCGTCAGCAGATTTGCTAGCCAAGTTGGTACCAGCTTTCAACATTGCCAAACCATATTCTTCCAAGTTTACACCAGCCAATTCAGCCAATTCAGGAGCAATGACTTTATCTGTTGGGTGTGTTGTTGGTGATTTCAAAAGAAGAGTATCTGAAATCAAACCTGAAAGCATCAAACCAGCAATCTCTTTAGGTACAGCTACACCATGTTCTTTGAACATACGGTAAACGATTGAAGACGCAGATCCAACTGGCTCCAAACGCATGTAAAGTGGGCTTGCGGTTTCAAAGTTAGCCACACGGTGGTGGTCTACAACACCATAAACTTCTACTTCAGCAATATCTGATACAGATTGTTGGAATTCATTGTGGTCAGTCAGGATAACTTGCTCTGCACCTTCTGCTTTAGCAGAAGTGATAACACGCGGTGCTTCCACACCAAAATAGTTCAAGACAAAGGCTGTTTCTTCATTTGGAGTTCCAAGGGCAACAGCTTCCGTATCCAAACCGTAAGCTTCTTTTGCAAGGTAAGCAAAAGCTACAGATGACCCGATGGCATCTGAGTCTGGATTTTGGTGACCAAATACTAGAATCTTAGACATGATAATACCTCATTTTGTTTATTCTCTTTATTGTAGCATTTTTTTCACTTTTTGACAAAAGTAAGAGGAGTCAAAGGGCTCCTCACGATTCTTCAAAATAACTGATACTCTTCGAAAATCTCTTCAAACCACGTCAGCTTCGCCTTGCCGTAGGTATGGGTACTGACTTCGTCAGTCTTANNTTTGAGCAACCTACGGCTAGCTTCCTAGTTTGCTCTTTGATTTTCATTGAGTATGAGCAAATTTCTATCTTGATTTTCAGATAAAAATCTTTCCTTTTGTGGCCTCGTCTTACGCTTGAGAAGAGCTTCAGCTGACATGGCTTCTTCCTTACTGGCAAAACCTTGAGCATAGATAAGTTTGACTGGTAAGCGAGCCCTAGTATACTTGGCTCCCTTACCACTATTGTGCACAGCTACTCGTTTCTTGATATCTGTTGTATATCCTGTATAGTAAGAACCATCTCTACATTCTACTACATACATGAAAGCCTTATGATCCATAATAAATTTCTTCGAGTTCCGGCGTATAAGAGCCATCATCATTGTGGACAATGAGAGGTGGCAATACCTTAAAGCCACTTGTCGAGCCATCCTTGATAGCCTCAATCAAAAGCATATTGGCTTCCTTTTCTCTTTTTGGATAAACAAACTGCAGGCGCTTAGGGGCTAGATTATGCCGTTGTAACGTATCCAAAATATCCAGAAGTCGATCAGGACGATGAACCATGGCCAAACGCCCATTAGACTTGAGAATACTCTGGGCACTGCGACAGATTTCCTGCAAATTGGTCGTGATTTCATGGCGCGCCAAGAGATAATGTTCACTCTCGTTCAGGTTTGAATGAGGATCCACCTTGAAATAGGGTGGATTACACAAAATCATATCCACCTTACTTCCCTGAATGTAAGCAGGCATATTTTTCAAATCATCACAGATGACCTGCATCTGCTCTTCCAAACCATTCAAACGGACAGAGCGTTCAGCCATATCCGCCAAACGCTCCTGAATCTCAACAGCCAAAATCTGTGCCTGAGTACGAGTGCTAGCAAATAGCCCCACTGCTCCATTTCCAGCGCAGAAATCCACAATCAAGCCCTTTTTAGGAAAACGTGGAAAACGTGACAAGAGAACACTATCCACCGAATAGCTAAAAACCTCTCTATTTTGAATGATTTTGATATCTGTTGAGAAGAGCTGGTTAATTCGCTCCCCTGATTTTAATAATTGTTCTTCTTCCATGGTTCTATTATAGCAGATTTATATTAACATTACAAAAAATATAAAATTCTAAACTACTTCTTCTTTTTTAAATAGTGCAGGGCTTCTCTAGTCCAAATTGGCATCATTCGTTTAAGAGGCGCAAAGCCGTAGTTAAAGCGGTCGCTTGAAAAGCGTCTCCGTCTCGGAAACTGGTGCTTTTCTTCCTCCAAAGTGCGGATAGAAAGACTGGCTTTCCCTGTAAATTCATCTAAATCCACTACCTGAACTTGAACCTCTTCATCGACTTTCAAGGCTTCATGAATATTTTCAATAAAGCCTGTCCGAATCTCTGAAATGTGAATCAGCCCTGTATCACCTGTCTCTAGCTCAACAAAGGCACCGTAGGGCTGAATCCCTGTAATACGCCCCTTTAGCTTATCACCGATTTTCATCTTAGTCCTCGATTTCAATTGTTTCAATCACAACATCTTCAACTGGCTTGTCCATCGCCCCCGTCTCAACAGCAGCAATGGTATCCAAGACAGCATAAGAAGCTTCATCAGCTAGCTGACCAAAAACAGTGTGTCGACGGTCTAGGTGAGGTGTCCCACCTTGATTGGCATAGATTTCTGCGATCGGTTCTGGCCAACCACCACGAGCAATTTCTTTCTTAGAATAAGGCAAATGTTGATTTTGCACGATAAAGAACTGGCTGCCGTTGGTATTTGGACCAGCATTGGCCATGGAAAGAGCACCACGGATATTGTAAAGTTCTTCTGAGAATTCATCCTCAAATGATTCGCCGTAGATTGACTCGCCACCCATACCAGTTCCAGTTGGGTCTCCACCTTGAATCATAAAGTCCTTGATAATACGGTGGAAAATGACTCCATCATAGTAGCCATCTTTTGAAAGTGCAACAAAGTTAGCCACTGTTTTAGGAGCATGTTCAGGGAAAAGTTTAATACGCAAGTCTCCGTGATTGGTCTTAATAGTCGCGATAGGACCTTCTACTGTTTCAATGTCTACTTGTGGGAAATGCAATTCTTTTTCTACCATACCAAATCCTTCTAAGGCATCAAAAATGCCATCTTCTTCTAGTGCTTTTGTAATATAATCTGCTTTTTCTTTGATCTTATCATGAGAAATTCCCATTGCAACGCTGATTCCAGCATAATCAAAGAGTTCCAAGTCGTTGAGGCCATCTCCAAAAACCATGACGTTCTCTGGTTTCAAGCCAAGATGTTCCACAACCTTTTCCACCCCCGTCGCTTTGGAGCCTGAAATCGGCACAATATCAGACGAATGTTGGTGCCAACGAACCATGCGAAGTTTGTCTGAGAGACTATCAGGCAAGTGCAAGTCATCTCCTTTATCTTCAAAAGTCCACATCTGATAAATATCTACTTTTTCATGGAAATCAGGATCCACATCCAAGTCGGGATAAATCGGATCAATAGCCTCACTGATCATCTCAGTTCGAGCGGAGAGTTTGGCAGCATGACTTCCAACTAAACCATACTCAATTCCCTCTTGCTTAGCCCAAGAGATATACTCCTCAACATCTGATTTCTCAATCTGATGCTGATAAATGACCTGACCTTTTTTATCTTCAATATAGGCACCATTTAAGGTTACAAAAAAGTCAGGCTTGAGCTCACGAATCTCTGGAACGACACCAAAAATCCCCCGTCCAGAAGCAATACCTGTCAAAATTCCTTTCTCACGTAATTGCTTAAAAACAGCTGGGATTGAAGCTGGAATAAAACCTGTCTTTGAATTTCGCAATGTATCATCAATATCAAAAAAGACAATCTTGATCTTCTTTGCCTTGTATCTTAATTTGGCATCCATCTCACTACCTCTTTCAATCTAACTCTTTCCATTATACCATAAAGTAGCTAAATCCCCTATTTTCAAAAAATTTCCAGTTTTATTGTAAATCCTTGGATAAGTATAAAACTAAATCATCATCGTTTTGACAACTTGCACCCATTTCTAGCGGTTTATTTCTATACCAGACACCTGTCCCATCTGGAATGTAGCTCCGTCTGATATACAATCTCTGGGCAGGGCCATAGCCTAAGTGCAAACCTACACCAAGAGTGACCTTACTCGAAACAAACTTGACTCGTTTTTCTGCTTCTTCTAGCAGTTGATTCCCAATCCCTTGATTTCGAAAAGGCTCAAACACATTAAAATCTGATAATTCTGGATAGACTTCTGCAAAAGGACCATGTTTAGCAGAGGGCAAAATGGTAACGTAGCCCGCTACAGCACCATCAAACTCTGCAACTAAGACTTCTCTATCCCCACTTTCCTGTTCCAGAAAATATCTAGCCAAAATTTCCTCTCTACCAGGCCAACCTTGATTCATAAATCCATGAGATAAGTATTCAATATCAGACTTAATCATATTTCTAATCGTACAATTCATCTTTGACTTACCCACCTTTACTCTTTCTATTACCATTATAGCACGCCAAGGTCAGAAAAAAACTATCTCGTGAAAAAAGACCCAACCGGGTCTGAAAAAGAGGTCCACCCGGACCTCAACTCGCCCTTTCATTTCAATGCTCGTGAAAAAAAGACCCACCCGGGTCTTTTCTTTAATCTTCGTTTACGAAAGGCATCAAAGCCATTACGCGAGCGCGTTTGATAGCTGTTGTTACTTTACGTTGGTTTTTAGCTGAAGTTCCTGTTACACGACGAGGAAGGATTTTCCCACGTTCTGAAACGAAACGGCTAAGAAGCTCAGTATCTTTGTAATCAACATATTCAATTTTGTTTGCTGCGATGTAATCAACTTTTTTACGGCGTTTGAATCCGCCACGACGTTGTTGAGCCATGTTTTTTCTCCTTTATAATTTTAGTTGTCCATTAGAATGGTAAATCATCATCTGAAATATCCAATGGATTTGTTGCTCCAAATGGATTTTCATCACGTGAAAAGTCTGGTACTGAATTTGTAGGTGCTGAATAGTTTGCAGTTGGGGCAGAGTAAGCTCCACCTGTATGACCTTCACGCACACTACGGCTTTCCAACATTTGGAAATTCTCAGCCACGACCTCTGTCACGTAGACACGTTGTCCTTGCTGGTTATCGTAACTACGAGTCTGGATACGACCTGTCACCCCGATAAGTGAGCCTTTTTTAGCCCAGTTAGCAAGATTTTCTGCCTGTTGGCGCCACATAACGACATTGATAAAATCAGCCTCACGTTCGCCATTTTGACTCTTAAATGTACGGTTTACTGCAAGAGTAAAAGTCGCAACTGCTACATTGGATGGGGTATAACGCAACTCAGCGTCACGTGTCATACGCCCTACAAGTACAACATTGTTAATCATAGTTTACCTTCTTACGCGTCAATTTTGACGATCATGTGACGAAGAATGTCAGCGTTGATTTTTGAAAGACGGTCAAACTCTTTAAGAGCTGCATCGTCGTTTGCTTCAACGTTAACGATGTGGTAAAGTCCTTCACGGAAATCTTGGATTTCGTATGCAAGACGACGTTTTTCCCAAGTTTTTGATTCAACAACAGTTGCACCGTTGTCAGTCAAAATAGAGTCAAAACGTGCTACCAAAGCGTTTTTAGCTTCTTCTTCAATGTTTGGACGAATGATATAAAGAATTTCGTATTTAGCCATTGATATGTTCCTCCTTTTGGTCTAATGACCCCAAGACTTTGCAAGGGGTAAGTGAGGTTCGCTCACAATAAACTATTATACTAGAAAAAATTTTTTTACGCAAGTAAAAACACTAAAATAAAAAAAGAAGATGACGAATCATCTTCTCAAAAACTATGAGTTTTTAGTCTTCTTTTTTCTTGCGAGCAAGAAGTCCAAATCCACCTAGGGCTCCAAGAAGTCCAAGCGCTGCGAGGCTAGCGTTAGCTTCTGTACCTGTGTTAGGCAATTCTTTTTGACCATCAACGTATTTAGGTGTTGCTGGTTGGGTAGCTGAATCAGTTGCTACTGATGGTTCAGCTGGTGTTGGAACAGCAGGTTGGCTTGGAGTTGTTGGTTGTTCCGGTTGCACTGGAGCTACTGGTTGTTCTTGATCGATTGGATTTGTCACTTTCTTATAGTGATGTAAGGTATTTCCTTTAGCATCCGTTGTCGAATGACTATATTCATATCCTTCCAACTCTATCGGATTGTGTTTTCCTTCTTTATCTGAAGTAATTCGGTTACCATTTTCATCTAGGTATTCCGTTACAATTTGAACTGTTGAATCACCATTTTGAGCAATGACTCCTCCACCATTTTGTGATTTAGGTGTTACTGTTACTGGTACGTCGACTGTAATAATACGACCATCCGGTAATTTTACTTTCACTTTAACCACTGGTTTTACTCCAGGTGTTTCAGTTGTTGGAATTTCTCCTACTTCTACAATTTCCCAACCTTCTGGTAGATCTACTTTCTTCTTAACATCTTCTTCAGTAATTGGTGTTCCCACTTCTACTACAATAGGTGTTACTTTCGGTGTTACGATTACTGGTACATCTACTTCAATTATCTCACCAGTTGGAACTTTGATTTTCACTTTAACGCTTGGTTTTACTCCAGCTGGAATTGTTGTTGGGATTTCTCCTACTTCTACAATTTCCCATCCTGGCTCTTTTGGTAAATCAATATGACCTTTTACATCATCTGGTGTGATTGGAGTTCCTTGTGGTACAACAATTTGTCTTACAGTTGGTGTTACGATTACCGGTACGTCGACTGTAATCTTACGTCCATCTGGTAATTCAATTTCCACTGAAACAACTGGTTTTGTTCCTGGTGTTGTAGTCGTTGGAATTTCGCCCACTTTTGTTACAGTCCATCCTTTTGGCAATTCGATATGTTTCTTAACATCTTCTGACGTTACAGGCGTTCCTACTGAAACTACTACAGGTGTTACTTTCGGCGTTACGATTACTGGGATATTCATCGTTACTCGAATTCCATTTGGCAATTCAACTACAACTGGAATACTTGGTCTTTCACCTGGAACATCTGTTGTAGGTTTATCTCCAATTGAGATAACTTTTACTCCTTTTGGAATGTGTTTTTCAACATCCTCAGCAGTAATTGGATCACCTTGTTTTTTAACAATATCTTCAATAGGTGTCACATTCACTGGTACTTCTACAGTAACTATTTTGTCATTTGGTAATGTAATCGTTACTTTTACTGGATCTTTCTTACCTGGTGTTGTTAAGTCTGGAAGATCTCCTACCTTAACTGTTGCTCCGTCTGGTACTTTAATTTGTTTTAATACATCCTCTGGAGTCAATTTATCTTTTGTAACTGGTGTTTCAATTGGTGTAATTGGTGTTACATTTACTGGAACTTCTACTGTTATTACTTTTCCATTCGGTAATTCCACAGTTACTTTCACTGGATCTTTCTTACCTGGTGTTGTTAAGTCTGGAATGTTTTCTACCTTCGTTACCTTGCCACCTTCTGGAATCGTGATTCTCTTAGTGTAATCCTCTGGTGTTAATGGAGTCTTCGTAACCGGAGTTTCAATTTCCTTCACTGGTGTTACGTTCACTGGGACTTCCACTGTAATTACTTTCCCATTTGGTAATTCTACCGTTACTTTAACTGGATCTTTCTTACCTGGCGTTGTTAAGTCTGGAATGTTCTCAACATTCGTTACCTTGCCTTCTGCAGGAACTTTAACATATTTAGAAATATCATCTTTTGTTAAAGGTGTATTCGTCACTGGGGTTTCGATTGGTTTTGGTTTATCTTCCACTACTTTAATGGTTGCTGGAACTTCTACTAATACATTACCATTTTTATCTTTTACTACAACTGTAACTGGTTTATCCCCTGGAGTTGTTCCATCATATGGAGTTGTTTGTCCTTCTGGAACTTTGTATTCAAACGTTGACCCTTCTGGATAGTCACTTGGTGTGATACTATCTTCAGCTTTAGGTTTATCTTTATCTTCAGCATTTACTGGAATTAATTGTTCTTTACCTTGAACGACTTTAATCTTCGCAGGTACTTCTACAATTGTATCTCCATCTGAATCTTTCACGACTACAGTAACATCTTTTTCACCTGGTGTTGTTCCATCATATGGAGTTGTTTGTCCCTCTGGAGTCTTGTATTCAAATGTTGATTCTTCTGGATAATCATCCGGTGTAATGCTATCTTGTGGTTTTGGTTTCTTATCATTTTCAGCATTTATAGGGACATATTGTGTCTTAGATTCTACTACTACAATTGTCGCTGGAATTTCTGTAATTGGTTGTCCATTCAACTTAGCTACTACCGTTACAGGTTTCTCACCTGGTGTTGTTGTATCTACCGGAGTATTATCTTTATATTCAAATATTGTTCCAGTTGGGAAATCATTTGGATTAATGTTTTCTTTTGGATCTGGCTGTTTCTTAGCTGGATCTACTGGTACATATTTAGGATAACTTTCTACTACTCGTACTGTAGATGGTACTTCAACTAATACCTTATCCCCTTGTTTCACAACAACAGTAACTTTCTTATCACCTGGTGTAGTTGTATCTACTTCTTCTTTGTACTCAAATGTTGCATCTTTTGGATAATCATCCGTATCAATACTATCTTCAGGTGATGGTTGTTTTTTACCTTCATCAACTGGAACGATTTGTGGGTAACCTTGTACAACTTTCACTTTTGTTGGAACTTCAACAAGTGTATCATCTCCATCTTTCGCAACGACAACCACATCTTTTTCGCCCGGCGTTGTTGTGTCTACAGGTGTCTTGTACTCAAATGTTATTCCATCTGGGTATTGTTCTGGATCAATACTCTTAGAAGCATCTGGTTGCGGTTTACTTGGATCTGCTACTACGTATTGTGTCTTAGGTTCAACGACCATCACTTTTGCTGGGACTTTTGCAATAACTTCATCGCCAATCTTCGCTACAACTACCACATCTTTTTCGCCTGGCCTTGTTGTATCTACAGGAGTTTCATAAGTAAACTCTGTATCTTTAGGGAAGGCTTTAGGATCAATACTTCCTTCAACAGCTGGTTGTTTTTTATCCTTGTCTACTGGCACAAATTGTGGATAGCTTTCTACAACACGTACAGTTGCTGGTACTTCAACAAGTGTGTCATCTCCATCTTTGGCAACAACGACTACATCTTTTTCGCCTGGGGTTGTGGTATCTACAGGAGTTTTATACTCAAATGTTGAACCCTCTGGGTATTCCGTTTTATCAATACTGTTTTCTGGATTTGGTTGTTTATTGTTTTCATCCACTGGAACGATTTGAGGAACTCCCTCTACAACAGTTACTGGAACTTTAACAACGGTTGTTTTTTCTTCCCCATCAACAGTGTACTTCACAGTAACATTTACATCAGTATCATCTGACAAATCTGGATTTTCTACATTTTCATCAATACTTACATTTGTAACATTTGCTGGAAGTTTTCCTTTAAATGTACCATCTGCAATAGCTTCTTTCGCCTTAGCAAGAACTTTTTCTTTTGCTTTTTCCTTGTCGCTATCTTTAGCAACAATTAGACCTTTCGGTGTTGGTTTTGGAAGAACTATTACTTTAACTATTACTGGTTCTGTTAAAGTTGCTCCATTTTGATCCGTATAAGTTACTGGTACAGTTACTTCTTTCACACCTGGGTTTGCGGTAATATCTTTTGCTAAATCTGTAGGCTCACCCTTCGTTCCATTTTCACCAGGAGTAACAGCATCTGTAATATCCTTAGTTGTAATTTCATCTCCTTCAAATACAACTTTAGATGTCGGAGTTGAACCAACTACATTGATTGGAACATCGACGTCAACTGAAATGTCATCAATAACTTTTCCAGTAGCCTTATCTCTATATTTAACAGTTACTGACACTGGAGTTTGTTGTCCATTTTTATCAGTTTTTGGAGTTACAATAGCGTCATCTGTTATGAATGGAGCTACCCCTTCAGGAACATTTGTTAGTCCAGTAATTGCTTTATTAACGTTTGCTCTAATAGCATCGATTAATTTCTCGTTTGGTGTACCGTTTAAAACTGTAATGCCTTTTGGTTCTGGTTTTGGTAATACTGTTACAGGGACATTTACAGTTTCATCTCCTGTTGGATACGTTACTGTAGTTGGAACAGTTATATCCGTTACTCCTGCTTTACCTGTTGTTTCTGGTAGGTCAGTTGCTTTTGGTTCATTTACCTTTCCTCCAGTACCTGGCGTTACCGCTTCTTTTACCTTGGCTGCATCTGGTTTGTTTCCTTCTACAGTGTAGACTGGTTTTATTTCTGAACCTAATACGTTAATCGTTACTGGTACTGTTGTAGGGTATTCTGTACCATCTACTGTATAAGTAGCTGGTACATTTACAACACCTTTGTTTGTACCTTTTTCATTTGTTAGAGTTGCTGCTACTTCTTCTGTTATATCCCCAACTGTTACTGTTGCTCCTGCTGGTAATTTCCCTTTGAAGTCTGCTGCTTCTACTAATGCTGTCGCTTTTGTTTTAGCAACTTCTTTTACTTTATCTACTGAGGCTCCTTTGTGTACTTCTACTTCACCAGTTGCTTTTGGTAAGACAGTTACTGGAACTTCAACAGTTTCATTAATGTTTGTACCATTTATTTCATGTGTGACAGTTGTAGGAATCTTAAGTCCTGCTTCCCCAGCTTTTCCTGTTGTATTAATCACATCTGCTTCGTTAGGATTATTTACTACCCCTAGATTATTGTCAATAGTAGCAGGCTTAACTGAAGATTTAACCTCTTCATTTGTAATCTTATCACCTTCAAATACTACTAACTTATCTGTAGTTGATTTTACAACGTTTACTTCGATATCTACAGTATTTTTATAATTTTTTCCATCTCGACTATGAACTACTGGCACTTTTATAACACCGGCATTCTCTTTCGCTACGTCAGTAGTAACAACTCCCGTAGACGTTCCTTGATCATCTAGAGTAGCCGTAGCACTAGTTTCATCCAGTTTTCTCTTGTATTCTTCTGATTCAATCTTTTCTTTCGCTTTTAATTTAGATAGCTCCTTGATCTTATCTAAACTAGTTCCGACTGGAACAGTGATTTTATCAACATCAGTAAATGAATCGATATACAAGGTCTTTTTATATTTGTAGTTCGGTTCATTTGAATATTTAAGACTTGGAGCATTGACATTTTCTGGAACATCATAAAAATTGGAATCATTATTTCCGTATTTATGGAGAACATTTCCCAAAGTATCATCTCCTGGAAATCCATTTTGACCTGAAACTTCAAAGGTAGAACTACCCACATAATCTGCTGTTGTTTCAAATGGAATTTTAACAATAAAGTCTTTTGAACGTCTATCTCCAGCTGAAATATCTCTGCTTTTAGAGTTTATCTCAAAACTTAGTTCTGACTTGTTTTTATCAAATCTAAAATTAGTTGTCCAAGTATTGTTTAATTCAAAAGCAGCCTGTCCATTAGCTTGGTTTAAATCTAACGTTTTCCCAGTATTGGTATTTAAAGTTCCCAATACTACACCTTTTGGAACTTTAATCGTTACTTTATATTTTGATTGGAATTCAGTGATAGATGCTCCACCTAAGTTTCGTATGTTTAAATCAATTGTTCCTTTTTGTTTTTTACCATATATAGCATCATCGGTAAACCCATATTTCCCAGATTTCTTTTCACTAGTGATATTAGTTGAAATATTAACGGCTGGACCTGTAGCAATCCCGATACCTCCAATGATATAACCATCTTCGATAGGGTTATTGCCAAGTGTTTTGTTGGTTTGTCCTGGACTTCCTGCTTCAACAATCACACGAACTTTTGTGGTTCCCTCTGGGATATGGACAGCACGAAGTAAATTTCGCCAACCATTTCCGACACTGCCAGGATTTTGCTCAAACTCCGTTTGTGAATTTCCACTTTTACGCTTCAATTCCGTTAGTTTTTGACCAGTATAAGCATCTACTATTGTTAATTTAACATTTTCTCCTTCTGATGGTAGAGCAAGTGGTCCATAAGCTCCATTATGTAAAACATTCACAAAGAGCAGAGAGTTAGGGTTAACATCCACATCTCGATAAATTCCATTACCTTTCTTCCCTAACTCTAAGTAATAGTCTCTATCAACCCTTCCTAATCCCACTTTTTTCATGTCCTCTGCAGAAATTAACCCAGATAACATACCACCACCTGCATTAGGTCTATTTTGTCCACCAGTGGCTGTTACTTTATCATTATTGCTATATAGCTTAGCAGATTTCGGAGTGTAGGTTTGGTTAGGTTTAGGGGTGATATTGGTAGGGGATTCTCCTTTTACTAGAGTCACCTTTTCTGTATTATTTGTTAATTTCCAACCATTTAGCTTGGTGCCATCTGCTGCCTGTTCTCTGGTAAGTTCTAGTTCCTTCCAATGATATGTAGCTGAACCAACATTCGGACTATTAGTATCTGGACCTAATTGTTGATCCCCACTATCTTTTTGTTTACTAATAGCACTAGAGAAGTTCTGTTCACCAAAACCTTCCTTTAAATTTGCAAAAACACCTGTTTCATTATTATTCCCAAATCTAACAGCATTATTATTGATTGGTGCACCCCAATCAACTTTACCTAATCGGTAATAAAGAAGAGTATCTTTTTGAGCTTTTAGTTTTTGGAGAACAGCATGCTTTTCTTTTTCGGTTGTTAGACTAGCTACTTCTACGTTATGAATAGTTTCTGACTTAGTCTTAATTGTGTTCAAAAGTTCAACAAATTCTTTATCTATCTTACCCTCTCCCTTTGCTTCCTCAGTAGAGATTTTAGCCGTAAGTTTTGTAATTTCATCTTGTAATTCTTGTTTAGCTTTTGTCAGTTCAGCATCTGATACTCTTGCTACATCTGCAAGCGGAGTTTCTTGAGCACCTGTAGCCTCTCTAAACCCACTTTCCCCATTACCAGGAATCGCTTGTCCATTACGCGAGTCTTGATTATTGTTTGCTTTCTTCTTTTCTGCTTTTGGCATACTTTCAATAACGAAAGCTTTGTTTTTTAATTCTCGCGTAGCTTTATCTACTTCTTCTTGTGTTGCTTTTTCATTTGATAGGAAGGTTTGAGCCTTAGCTAGTTCTTCCTTAGCATTTTCGATTGTTGCGGCAGTCTTTTCAGATACTCCTGCTTTGCCAAGGGCTGTCTCCATACGAGTAATAGCTGCTTCCAATTTGCTTGTATCAACCTTTGTAACTTCTGACGCTTCAATTGCTGTTTCTGGTTGTGGTTCCACAGTTGCTGGCACCTCTGAAACTGATGCCGCCGGTTCCATTTCTGAGTCTGTCGAACTTTCACTAGCTAGTGTATTGTCATTCACTTTTGAAAGTGAGAGCGATTCACTCTCTCCCTGTACTCCTCCTTCAGCACCTACTTCTGGTCTAGCTGGAACTACTGGAGAATTAGCTTGAACGTTGCCCCCACCTAAGAAAAACAATCCTGTAGCTACAGCTACACTAGCTACCCCAAAACTAACCTTACGAATGCTATAACGTGTAAATTTTTCCACTTGTGAACGAGCATGTACGCCTTTATTATTAAACATTGCTACACTCCTTTTGTAATGATTATCTGTTAATATGTTTTGAGAAGGCAAATAAAAAGCCCCCCCCTAAAATATCGTAGCGTATTTTAAATGGGCTTAATTTATTATACTCTTTTTTTATCTACAAATCAAACATTATGACGTAACTAAAAATCTAAAATTTTCGTCTTATACTCAATGAAAGTCAAAGAGCAAACTAGGAAGCTAGCCGCAATCTGTACTTGAGTACGGTAAGGCGACGCTGACGTGGTTTGAAGAGATTTTCGAAGAGTATTATTTGTTAAAACCTTCAGAAGATTAGCTATGACTCGAACTCTAAGAGCACTAAAGGCTGGGCAAAAACCCGCTTTTGTCTTATTTCAATCCACTATACCTGATAATATTTCCTTTCTCTTCCAGAGATTTCTATGAAAAAAACGCCACATGGGCGTTTTCCTGTTCTTACGGTTTGATACGGTGCAACATACGTGGGAATGGGATAGCTTCACGGATGTGTTTTGTTCCTGCTGCGAAAGTTACCATACGCTCGATACCGATACCAAATCCTCCGTGTGGAACTGTACCGTATTTACGAAGGTCAAGGTAGAATTCATATTCTGTACGATCCATGCCAAGTTCATCCATCTTAGCAACTAATGCATCGTAGTCTTCCTCACGCATAGACCCACCGATAATTTCTCCATAGCCTTCTGGGGCAAGCAAGTCTGCACAAAGCACGCGCTCTGGATTTCCAGGAACTGGTTTCATGTAGAAGGCCTTGATGGCTGCTGGATAGTTCATGACAAATGTTGGCACACCAAAGTGGTTTGAAATCCAAGTTTCGTGTGGTGAACCAAAGTCATCGCCATGCTCAAGATGCTCGTAGTCAGCATCTTCATCATTTTCATGCTCTTGTAAAAGGTCAATGGCTTGATCATAAGTGATACGTTTGAAGGGCTCTGCAATGTAGCGTTTCAAGAGTTCTGTATCACGTTCCAAGGTTTCCAAGGCTTGAGGCGCACGGTCAAGAACACCTTGTAAAAGAGCTTTTACATAAGCTTCTTGCAAGTTAAGTGATTCATCGTGTGTCAAGTATGAGTACTCTGCGTCCATCATCCAAAACTCAGTCAAGTGACGGCGTGTTTTTGATTTTTCAGCACGGAATACTGGACCAAAGTCAAAGACACGACCAAGAGCCATCGCACCCGCTTCCAAGTAAAGCTGACCTGACTGGCTCAAGTAGGCTGGCGTTCCGAAGTAGTCAGTTTCAAAGAGTTCTGTTGAATCTTCAGCCGCATTTCCTGAAAGAATTGGGCTATCAAACTTCATGAAGCCGTTCTTGTCGAAGAACTCATAAGTTGCGTAGATGATAGCGTTACGAATTTGCATCACCGCTACTTGCTTACGAGAACGGAGCCACAAGTGACGGTTGTCCATCAAGAAGTCTGTTCCGTGTTCTTTTGGTGTAATTGGGTAGTCTTGAGATTCACCGATCACTTCGATGTCTGTAATGTCCAACTCATAGCCAAACTTAGAACGTTCGTCTTCTTTGACAATACCTGTCACATAAACAGACGTTTCTTGGCTCAAACGTTTGATGACATCAAACTTCTCAAGCCCCACTTCTTCACCAAATTTTTCGACAAAGTTTGGTTTAAAGGCTACACCTTGAAAGAAGGCTGTTCCATCACGCAATTGCAAGAAGGCGATTTTCCCTTTTCCTGATTTGTTGGCAACCCAAGCGCCAATCGTCACTTCTTGACCAACATAGTCTTTTACATCAATAATCGTTACACGTTTTGTCATTGTTTTTCCTTTTTCTTTTTTATTCTTTATGGCAAACCACTTCTATATTGTTCCCATCTGGGTCAATCACAAAAGCAGCGTAGTAAATCGGATGCTCACTGCGATAACCAGGAGCTCCATTGTCTCGCCCACCTGCCTCTAAGCCAGCCTCATAACAAGCTTGAACCTCTTCCTTATTTTCTGCTAAAAAAGCAAAGTGAATAGGATCTTGTGTCCCCTGAGCCAGCCAAAAATCACCACCAGGATGAGGGCTGTTTGGGGCAAGAAAACTGATTAGAGAACTAGTCTTAAAAGCCAATTTATAGCCCAAAGGAGCGAGAAAACTCCTATAAAATCCTTCTGAAATTTGTAAATCCTTTACCTTAATTTCAAAATGATCAATCATTCTCACTACCCATAAATGCTTTCAAGCGTTTAACTGCTTCTTTAAGCGTGTCTAGGTCTGTCGCATAGCTGAGGCGGACATTTTCTGGCGCTCCAAATCCTGCTCCTGTAATCAAGGCCAGACCAACTTCTTCAAGAATAGCCGTTGTAAATGCTGTTACATCGCTATAACCTTTCATCTCCATGGCTTTTTTAACATTTGGAAAGAGATAGAAGGCTCCTTGTGGTTTGACAACTTCAAAACCAGGGACTTCACACAAGAGTGGATAGATGGTATTGAGACGTTCTTCAAATGCTTGACGCATAACTTCCACAGAATCTTGCGGTCCAGTTAGGGCTTCGATAGTTGCATATTGTGAAACAGCAGTTAGGTTAGAAGTTGTTTGACCTGTCAATTTGCTCATAGCAGCAATGATTTCTGGGTCACCCACTGCATAACCTACCCGCCAACCTGTCATGGCATAAGCTTTTGATACACCGTTAATGACAATGGTTTGCTTACGAATTGCTTCTGATAGACTTGAGATTGGAACAAACTCATTTCCATTATAAACAAGGCGACCGTATATATCATCTGCTAAAATCAGAATGTCATGCTCAACTGCCCAATTTCCGATAGCTAGTAATTCTTCACGAGTATAGATCATACCAGTCGGATTAGATGGTGAATTGAGAACCAAAACCTTGGTCTTATCAGTGCGAACTGCTTCTAACTGCTCTACAGTTACCTTAAAGTGGTTGTCTTCCTTAGCTTGAACAAAAACTGGAATCCCTTCTGCCATCTTGACCTGGTCTCCATAACTCACCCAGTATGGAGTTGGAATAATAACCTCATCTAAAGGATTGATTACAGCCATAAAGAACGTATAGAGGGAAAACTTGGCACCTGTAGCAAAGGTAACCTCATTACTTGCGACAGAATAGCCATAGTAACGCTCGAAGTAGGTATTCACTGCAGCTTTTAATTCTGGTAGACCTGAAGCTACTGTATAGAAGGAAGCCTGTCCTTCTCGAATAGCTTTAACTGCTGCATCCTGAATATTTTCAGGGGTGTGAAAATCTGGTTGTCCCAAGGTCAAGAAAAGGACATCCTTACCTTGAGCTTTTAATTTTTTTGCTCTCGCATCACTAGCTAAAGTGACACTTTCTTCCATTTCTAAAACACGGTTGGATAGTTTCATAGGCCCTCCTTATTGACCAATGCTCCTGTTTCAAAATCTACTAGATAAAAGTCAGAGCCTGACTTGACTTCCCAGATTGGTTTGTCTTGATAACGACCAAAGGTAATTTTGTCAATCTCGCCAGCTCCTTTTTCCTTAGAAACAGCTTCTGCTTTTTCTTGTGAAACACCTTGATTTAGCTGATAAACGTAAATCTTATGGTCATCTTTTCCAATCAGGACAGCAAGTGCTTCTTGTTTTTTATTACGACCAAGAACGCTATAATAGGATTCCAAGCCATTGTATAAGTCAACCTGATCAGCCTGCTCTAATCCTGCATACTGCTGAGCTAATTTTTCTCCTTCACTTTTAGCTGTTTGATAAGGTTTCATACTCAGAAACACTAGATACAGAAAGGAAGCACTGATAACCACAAACAAAATCGTCATCCCTAGACCATACTGCCACAGTAGATTATTTTTTGCTTTGTTTTGTCTTTTTTTCACTCGTCTATTTTACCATCTATTAAGCTTTATTACAAGTGAATGCAAGAATACTCTTCGAAAACCTCTTCAAACCACGTCAGNNTTTTCATTGAGTATAAGAAACCAATTCTATTTCTCCCTTCAAAGCAAACCGATTTTTCTTGATTAAAACCGATCAAGAAAAGTAAAGACAGCTCCAAAATCAACCTATTAAAAAACCTGAGCTTGACACTCAAGTTTTCGTAATTTTTTTGATCTATGGAATCACTTTATCATCCATTCTTTTAGCCATTTTTCCTAAAAAGATAGCCAGTAGAAGACTAATCATGACTAAAAAGGATCCTAGATAAAGAAATGTTACCACAAAGCCTAAATGGTCAATCAACCAGCCTGTCAGTGGGAAGAAGACAATCATACTCAGGCTAAACATCATAGAGTAGACACTCAGCATGGTTGCCCTTACTTCGCTTGGGAGCCGCTCTTGCAAATCATTGTCAAAAATCGGCTGAAAAAGAGCATATAGAGCATTACTAATCAAATAGATCAAAATATAGATTAGAGGTGTTCCAAAGTAGGACAGCAGGTAGGTAACTCCAGTCAGCAGGACGAGGATAGGGAAAAGCTTCAAGGCGGCATATTTCTTTCCAATCTTACTCGCTAGATAGACTGCGACGATATTTAAGAGACTACCAACTAGCATAACTGATGAAATTTGCCAACCACTTAAATCTGGTAACTGATTTTGATAGTAAAAGTAAAACATGCACATGAGTACTCCGACAATCTGAGACAAAATCATCCAGTTGAAGAGCATGGGATTTCGCTTCAACTCATCCTTAACGGTCCAAATAATCTGTTTCATGCTCACACTATCAGCTTTTTCTAGCTTGACACTAGGTTCTTTCAGCATCCAAATCAGGAAAAGAACTATGATAGAAGTGGCAATCATGATATAGTAGGTCAGGTGCAATTGACCATGGACAAAAAATCCTGCCAAAACTGTCCCCAAAGACTGAGCTCCTTCCGACACCCCTGATAGGAAGCTTGAAATGGATAGATAACGCTCCTTTAGTCCAGCCTCTACAGCCGAGTCATAGACCATTGCCGCGCTTGTTCCTGAGTCAAAATTATAAGACAAGGCACTTACCGCCATAGCTAGTGCATAAATCCAAAAATTTCCCTGCCCAGCCAACATGAGAATAGAAGACAGAATCCCTGCTATTCTACTTAAATAAAGGTTGGTCTTATAGGAATAGCGATCAGCTAACATACCAGATGGAATTTCACAGAGAAGACTGGTCGTATGAAAAATACTCTCCAGAAGTCCAATCTGCCAAAGAGACATTCCGTTTTGACTGAGAAAGAGAATCCAAAAGCTGGTAATCCCTAGAAATGCAAAAAACTCAACTCCGGCCATCAGGCCAATATTTTTCCGATAATTTCTTATTAACATCTTTTCTCCTTAACAAGTGTATTATTATTTCTTTTGTCCGTCACTTGTTAATCTGTGCCTTACATGATCTCCACCCCTTTTTAGAAGCATTCTTCAATGCCATTATTGTTCCTGAAATGATACCGGAAAATAGCTGTTCTGCGGTTTCTATTGCGAGTTTTCTTGTTTATTTTAGCACTTATGTCATCATATTACAAGAGAATGTTAGAATACTCTTCGAAAATCAAATGCATTCCAGTCGCAAGTGATTAGAGTTTCTGAAATTTTACAATTTTCAAATAAACTCTGAGCAAATTTCTTGCAAGTCATTTTATTTTGTTGTAATATATTTTATAACAACGAGAGAATTCTCGGAAATTTAAGAAAAAGGAGACACATCATGTCTAAAAAAGTATTATTTATCGTCGGATCACTACGCCAAGGTTCTTTCAACCACCAAATGGCCCTCGAAGCTGAGAAAGCACTTGCTGGTAAAGCGGAAGTTAGCTACCTTGATTACTCAGCCCTTCCTCTCTTCAGCCAAGATTTGGAAGTTCCAACTCACCCAGCTGTAGCTGCTGCTCGTGAAGCGGTTCTCGCTGCAGATGCTATCTGGATCTTCTCTCCAGTCTACAACTTCTCTATCCCTGGAACAGTGAAGAACTTGCTTGACTGGCTATCTCGTGCCCTTGACTTGTCTGATACACGCGGCGCTTCTGCCCTTCAAGACAAGTTTGTCACAGTATCATCTGTAGCCAATGCAGGTCACGATCAACTTTTCGCTATCTATAAAGACCTCTTGCCATTTATCCGTACACAAATCGTTGGTGATTTCACTGCTGCACGTGTCAATGACTCTGCTTGGGCAGACGGAAAATTGGTTCTTGAAGAAACAGTCCTAAACTCACTTGAAAAACAAGCAGAAGACTTGGTTAATGCTATCAAGTAACTAACATAATAAAAGCGAGCAAGGCTACTTTTCTGACACTCAGAAGACTAGCTTGTTCGCTTTTTTCTCATTTATAAACTACAATAACTGATGATACATATTGTCAAATACAAAATATCTTTTTCATACTTCCTTTACAAAAACCAATTCCTGCTGCTGTGACAAATCTTCTCGGTAGTTAAATCCTGCAAATATTAAGCGACGAGCTTCTTCCACCGTTTGTACTTGATTTTCTATCAAGGTTGTCAGGAAAGCACCACGCGCCTTCTTGGAAATGGTTGAGTGAATCTTCAGCTGACCACCCTTGTCCTCCATGAATTTGAAGGTCACCATCTTTTCTCTGATTTCCTTAGAAAATACGGTCTCAAACTCGGATGACAATAGAGAGAAAATCACTTCTTCCTGCGTCACAGCTTCATCATAGGCTGCCTTCCAATGGCTCTTCAAAGTCTTACCAGCGACTTTTAACTTCATCAAAAAGTCCAAACGGTGAGGTGCCATAGGTGACAAGGCTGGAACAACGCCATACAAAGCCGAGGTAATGAAGACATGATTTTCAAGATAGGCTTGTTCTGCCTCGGTCAGTTTGTCTCGCTTGATATGACGATACATAAGTCCATCAAACAGTTTCAAGGCTGGGTAGTGTTGAGCAGTTTTCCTTTTCAAAGCTTGGATATTTTGAAATTCTTCCGCCGCTTTCTCAGCTGATACCTTGTAGAAACTCTCCAATTGACTAGCAGAATAGAGAGCCAAGGCATCAAGCACGACCTGACTTTCTGGTTTTAAAGGTGTTGCCTCGATACTCGGCAAGTCTGTGTTCATTTCTTTTGCTGTTGGGATTAAAATTTTCATATTGATAGTGTAGCATATTTTTTAGCCACAACCAAGAAATTCATCTGATACTCAATGAAAATCAAAGNNTACGGCAAGGTGAAGCTGACGTGGTTTGAATTTGATTTTCGAAGAGTATGAAAAACCTCGGTTTAACCGAGGCTTCTCTATTTATTTGGGCCATCCTAACCAGACAGCCACGAGAACAAGGGCTAGCCCAGCTAAACTTGTTAAGATAGATAAGAATTTATCTTTGTTCTCCTTGAACTGAGAAAAACCTATCTTCAAAGCGAGCAGTCCGAGTAGCATTGAAGCAACCATCAAATAAAAACCCATTTCTTTGTCCTCCATTAGTCTTAATTTATTTTATTATAACATATATTTCTTAAATAAACCTTTTTATACTCAATGAAAAT
>NZ_VMMI01000017.1:0-49169 GCF_013277125.1 Streptococcus sp. 4094
CAGTGTTTTGAGCTGACTTCGTCAGTCTTATCTACAACCTCAAAACAGTGTTTTAAGCAGCCTGCAGCTAGTTTCCTAGTTTGCTCTTTGATTTTCACTGAGTATTACTTCATTTTCTCCTGCAATTGAATTCTTGCTCGGCTTTTTGTTTTCTATTTCTTTAAAATCAAAGTAGCTCTTTTGTTAATAACTCGATCAACAAACATCGTGGTACAAGTATCTACTTTGAAATTTATCAGCCACTTAACAACTGATACTGTATTCTAGGAAAACGATGACATTCTTCCTAATAAAACTTCTCATATATAACATAAATTTCTACTCTTTTTAATTTTAAATGAGTCTCAGCATGGCAATCACTTTAGAATTTAAGCCACTTCTCCAGCTCGATTATTGATAAGTTCAATGGTTTGAACAATATTACGAAGTACTGGTAGTTGGTGTTGAAAGAGTAGTTGAACAGATCCATGAGATTTAAACGGCTCTTGCGTTAACACTTTCATCTCTAAGCAACCATTTTCTACAATGTAGTCTACAATCAATTTTACAAATGAAATCTGCCTGGCATTAAGGTTCTCATCCGACAAAAATTTAGAAAAAATACGATTGGCAGACTCTCTATCTAAGCCAATAATCTCACGCACCAATCTCGGAATTGCCTTATTTTCATAATGATGTTGGTAGTCTGATTTGCTACCTAATTTTTCCCAGAGCAATTTTTCAAGTGCAAGCATATCATCAGATGTCAACTTTTCATTATGGTATAGCTTAGAAATGGACTCTTCATCCAGATGAGTTTTCAAGTAATGCTCAACTTTTTCATTATAAGATCGAAGATCGTTGACCTGTAAAAATGCTGTGGTCTCGTGAACAGTGGAGAGTATACGATCTTCAAAGTTAACATAGTAGGGTTTACGGTCTGTTTTATCCAAAAACTGTAATAAATCTCGAATAGCAAGACGAATTTTTTCCAAATCAGACAAGTTAACTTCTTTCCAAAATTCAGGCTCCTGTACTTTCCTGATAATTTCAGCCTGCTCAAAAACCTGCGGGATATTGCCAATAGCAGAAAGAGCTCTAGCCGTCTTCATCACTTGGGAAATATGAACAGTGGAAGATTTAGCTGTCAGTTGCCCCAACTGAATATGAAGTAAGCACAAATCAAATCTCCTCGCCATCTCATCTTCTTTATCTTCATCAAATAAAAGCGGAGAGAGATTTTTTTGAATGGTTTCACTTGTAACAGCAGTTAGATTCTGCCAACTTTCCAATTTCCTATAGCTATAAACTGTGTCTAAAACCATACGAACCCTGAAGTCCAACTCATTTAAGCTCTCTATACGACCTTGAAGTTCTGAGACAAGCTCCTGACGGTATGCTCTCGCAAACTGATCTTCTTGGTATTGGAGTCCCTGAAGTTCTCGAATCAAGTCCACTTTGATATTAAATAAACGCTGAGTCAACGAAACAATGTGACGACCCTCTCCATCTCTTGGATCTGCACGAAAATAATCAAAATTGTCCCCATAATCAAATACCAAGAAGTTTTCCTTATCCTGTTCAGGTCCAAATAAATCTTTACACAGACGGGTTCCTCGACCAATCATCTGCCAAAACTTAGTTTTAGAGCGTACTTTCTTGAAGAAGACTAAATTCACAACCTCTGGTACATCAATACCTGTATCTAACATATCGACAGAAATCGCAATTTGAGGATACTTCTCCTTAATTTTAAAATCATCAATCAAGGTCTGATAATGCTTAATACTATAATCAATCACCTGAGCATAGTCGCTCCCTTTTTCAGGATAGCGGTTGTTAAAAATACCTCTGATATATTCCGCATGGTCATGATTTTTAGCAAAAATAATAGTTTTACCAATTTCATCACCCGAGGCTGTCTGAATTCCTCTTGTCATGAGTTCATTTAAAACAATTTCTACTGTACTTTTATTGAAAATAAAGGAATTAAACACACTCCCATCAATATCTTTTTCACAGCTATCGTCTTCAAATTTGCTATCAAAATGTTCCTTTTCTTCTTCGGATAAATCATCATAATGTAGACCATCCGTAGGTAGTTTCAGTTTGGTTTCGATAGAATGATAGGCTACTAAATATCCGTCTTTAACAGCCTCTTCCAAATCATATGCATATGTTGGAACACCATTCTCCAAATTAAAGAATCCATAGGTGTTTTTATCTAAATCTTGACGCGGAGTAGCTGTTAAGCCTACAATCCTTGCATCAAAATAATCAAAAATGGACTTGTATTTCTGATAAATAGAACGGTGAGACTCGTCAATTATGATAAGGTCAAAATGCCCAACAGTGAAAGGGCGTTGATTTACTTCTTCTTGACCACTAATCGCTCCAATCATAGTCGGATAAGTTGAAAAGACCATGCGACTTGATTGAGCTCCTTCTTTATCTTCTAAGAAGTTACAAACGGAAAGATCTGGGAGTAATTTTCTAAACGAATCATATGCTTGCTTAACCAAGGAAGTTCTATCGGCTAAGAAGAGAACGTTTTTTACCCAGTTATGACGTGATAAGATATCAACTAGAGAAACTGCTGTACGAGTTTTCCCAGCCCCAGTTGCCATAACCAAAAGTGCCTGTCTACGATGATTAGAGAAAGCTTCACAAACGCTTGCAATCGCATGTTTTTGGTAGTGACGCCCGGAAATATCGTCTCTAATTTTACTAGAAATATCCTCAAGTGGTTTTTGAAGATGACGTCTATCCATCACTAATTGCAATTCTTCTTGAGAGTAAAAGCCTGCAATCTGGCGGCGGTTCGGACCATCAAGTATATAGTGCTTCAACCCATTTGTAATAAAGCAAATTGGCTGATAGCCGATATGTTTCTCCAAAGCTTCAGCATATTCTTTGACCTGTACTTCCCCTACTTCTGGATTGACAGAGGCTTTTTTAGCCTCTACAATCGCTAAAATTTTCCCATTTTTACCATAAAGTACATAGTCACAGTAACCAATTCCTGAACCGTGCTTGAGACCATCAACAGCTATCTCAACACGACAGTTTTCTTCAAATATCCATCCTGCTAGACGGAGATCGATATCAATAAAGAGCTTTCTTGTCTCTGCCTCAGATAATTGATCAATATGGAAAGGCACATCTTGCCGTTGCGCTGCAGTCTCACGTTTTTCAGTATAAGTCTCTTGAACTTCTACGGACTGAGCAGCCATCTGTTCATGAAAATCAGGCAGTTCTGGTAAACTGTCTTGTAACTTTATCATAGATTGTGGAGTTTCTCGGTATTTAATGTTTGCTGAAAGTGGTAAGCACTTCTCATCAAAATAACGCTCCACAAACTCATTGCTGTAACAATAATCGATAAAATTAACAAACTGATACAAATGATGCAAAGCTAAAATCGCTTCTCGTTCCTTAATTTCACCACCATGAGCAGCATGGTTTCCCCATCGAATCAACAGAACTATCTGCTTGTGGAGTTCAGAATCTACGATATCCCTAAAATCATCATCCCATACTAAAGAAGATAGAGTAGCACGATAGGGAGCTTCTAAATATGAATCGTGACTATATATCCAATGGACAGCCTGCTCTAAAGCACGACGCGCCATAAAGGCGGTAGCCACAGTTGATGTAGCAATCATATTCTCAGCTTCAATGCAAGGTTTTGAAAAAGATTCATATTCGTCATTTTTTAAAAGAAAGCTAAAATTTCCCATTTTTTTCTCACTTTAAACAAATAGTTTAGCTATATTATACTAAATTTCAAGCTATTTCTCCACACTTTTATAGCTATCTCACAAGCAAATTGTGATTTGTCGACTTGGGCTACAAAGTCTGCAAACTCATTTTGGAGGGCTAGTGGGGGGAGGGGGATGGAAATATCTAATAAATCTGATTTGGTTAAACTAGGTATTGTTACAGCCTTATTTAACTTCTCAAAATTGTATAATTGACAAAAATAGAATAAATATTCTGAGTTTATTTTTTCTAAAACAGGCTCTAATCCAAATGCTGTATCTACATTCCAAAAATTTTCTCTAACTAAAATAGGTTTATTTATATTTCCTTTACGTCCAATAATAACTGAATTTTTCTTCACTATCCAATCTTTAGCATATCCCATAATTCCCCCACTTCCATAAATAGGAAATTTCCCATCAGCATCTTCAACCTGTTTTTGATTTTTACCATTTCTTATTGTTAGAATCTCGTTCCATTTGCTAACTTTCCATTCTTTTTCATTTAGAATAACATCCCCAAACATCTCGTTAAATCGGGATTTTACAAGGTTTGAGAGTTCACTAAGCTGCTTATTTCTATTTATTATTTGATACTCTAACCTATCCAATATATCTACTATTGTATTTTGATTTTCTATAGTTTCAATATTAACTTTGGTTTTATTTAAATAGTCAGCTAACTTTAAATTAATAATTCCAGTTGTTTGATTTTGAAATTTTAACACCTTCTTTGTGTCATAAAGATACTTCATTAAATAAAATATATATTTAGAATTATATCCTGGTTTAACTCTTAAAATACTAGTAAAGTTATTTGTGAAATAATCTTGATCTGTAACATCGAAATATACAACACGTCCAACCGGTTGATTTGGACTACCTCCTGATTTTTCAATTATAATATCACCAGTTCGTAGAATTTTGTCGCTGTTTTTATCTTTATCAATTTCACGACATACAATATTATCTAGATTTAGTCTTCCAGAATTTAGAAAATTTGAGGTTCTAATTACTGCTGTCGCCTCTCCTTTGCCACTATCTTCATTACCCCATTCACCATTTATAGATTTTTCAAATATATTCTGTAAAAAAATGATTGTCATGCAACCACCTCCTCGGAATATCGGGATTTGCTTTTAAGAGATGAATTTTTGGTGTGAATGCTTGACATTATTTTGATTGACCATGGCATAGGCCAGGGTTGTGTCAATCTTGCTATGACCTAGCAGTTTTTGGACTTGTTCGATAGGCATACCTTTATCAATTGCCTTAGTCGCTAAAGTTCTTCTGAACTTATGTGGGTGAACCTTTTGTATACCGAGTTTGTCTCCTAACTTTCTTAAGCGAATCTCTACACCAGCAATTCCAAGCCTCTGGACTTTTCCAACTAACGTTACAAAAAGAGCAGGGTGACTATCTTTTCTGTCGTTAAGATAGTTTCTTAAATGAATTTTCGTCCGAGCGTCAAAATATACTGGTCTCTCCTTCTTTCCTTTACCAAAGACAACACACTCTCTGTTTTCAAAATCAATATCTGAACGATTCAACTGTACAAGCTCCCCTACACGCATACCTGTCGATGCTAGTAGGTCTATTATTGCCAAATCTCTCAAATTTTCACAGTTATCGCGCATAATTTCCAAATGTTCATCAGTATAAGTTTCCTTCACATTTTGCTCAGTCTTAATTTTCTTTATCCGTCGAATGGGATTTTTAATGATATATTCCTCTTGCTCAAGCCAAGCAAAAAAAGAAGACAATATACGCCTAATATTGTCTAAATTCGCCTTACTACAATCCTTTTCAGACTGGTAATTTGCTAAATAACTCCTTAAATCATCTGTTGTGAGTTGTGTCACAGACTCCTTAATAGCATTAAACAAGTTTTCAATCGTCCTCTGGTAATAACGAATTGTTTTTGAGCTACAGCCCTCTACCTGTTTGGCGGTGATAAAGAGTTGCAACAGGTTATTATTCGAATACTTCTGCTGCTTTTTTCCGTCTACTAGATGATGTTCTAAACTCTCTCTCAATGCTAGTAATTGTTCATTATTTAAAAGAGGTAACATTTCTTGCATGATAATTGTAACTTTTGATTCCATAATTTTTCACTTTCTTATTCATCAATAAAAAGAGACAATATCAGTTTCTGCATTACAGAATTCTAATATTGTCTGTTCATTTATTTTCTTGTGCCCATTCAAATCCAGCATACTAGGTTACTTTCTGACCTTTTCTCTAACAGAATGTTCAGAAACCCATTTGGAGTAGCTTATCATTTTTTCATCAGTTAAAGCTTCTACTGCGATGGTTACACACATTTTTACTGCTTCTTCTACCGTTACAGAAAAACGATAGCCATTTAATTGTAAAAATTTGACCAAAACGAAGAAAGAAGTTCTTTTATTAGCATTAGCAAAAACATGCTTCTTTATCAATTGGACAAATAGTATCGTTGCTTTATCAAAAATTGTTGGATAAAGAGGCTTCCCAAAGACAAATTGTTCTGGTAAGTTCACAATCATATTTAAGGCAGAAGGACTAACTGTTTGAATTTTCTCATTTGGAGAATACCGTTGAATTGCTAAAGCATTTATTTTTTCAATTTGCTTTTCTGTCAGATAGATTGTCATTTTTCCACCAAAGCTTTGAAAACATCGTCGTATTCGTCAAATATTTTATCTAAATTTAAGTCAAAGGCATCATCAGATACATAAGAAACCTGCTGCCCCAATTCTTCAGGAGTAAAGATAATCTCACCACTTGGTAACAATTTCGCTTCGTATTTAACACCACTTGGAATATTAAATTCACTTGGAATCGTAATGGTGATTGAATTTCCTTGTTTTCTTGTTTTTACTACCATCTGATTTCCTCCTTTGAAGTATTATAACAAATCATTACCGTAATTACAATGGCAGAATATCAGCCAAAATACTCCTGCATCAGAGATTTCTTCAAAGTTTCAAGTTCTTCCAGAAATTTTTGGATTGCCAATTGTGATTTGTCGACCTGGGCTACAAAGTCTGCGAACTCATTTTGGAGGGCTAGAGGGGGGAGGGGGATGGAAATATTTTTGATCATCGATAAGTTAAAATTTTTTTGACGTACGCCTCTTTGTTGATTCAATAGCATTGATCTTAAATTTTGAATTACATAATAAACATATATAGTATTCGTTATTTTATCATCTAATTTTGCAAAAGCAATAGCTTGATTGCAAGATATTACTTTAGTATTGATCGATGATTTTAATCCCGCAGTATCATACATACCCAGTAATAAACTACCTTTTTCAATTATTTTTGCAGAACTACATTCAATTGCCTTTTCTGTAATTTTTTCAAAAGAATCTTCAATGTATTTATGTTCTAGTTCTCCTGATGTAATCCAAGGAATATTTCCTCTAAAAAATTCTTCTTCATTTCTTTTAGGAGTTCCACCGCTTTTCCATATTCCAAATTCCTTCAAAGCATGTTTATCCCAACCCATTTCATTCAAAACCGGATCCCCAAACATCTCGTTAAATCGGGATTTTACGAGATATTCAAACTCAATCAATTGTTCTTTTCTAGTATAAATAAGTTTATCAATTTTTTTTAGAACTTTAACTTGTTTCCTCTGTATATCATACGTTGGCAAAAAAATCTCAATATCAGATACTATACTTTTAGATATTTCCTTGAATGTTGCTCCTCGCCCCAAAATATTCAAATAATTTTTTCTTGCTTTAAAAAAATAATATAAATACTCATTATTGATTTTATTTGAGCAGATAAAATTTTTAAAACCTTGATTACAATACATCTCACATCCTGAAATTGCAACTTTACCAATCGGAGCACGAGATGATAACAAAACTGTTCCCGTAGGAAATGATTTCAAGCCCGTTTCTTCAATTCCTAACTTAGTAATTTTCCGTTGTGTGTCAAAAACGATAAAATCATCATCACTAATTTCTGCAGGAGTAATCCATTTGTATTCTCCATTCCAATAATTTGGATTACTACTCTTTGGAGTTGAACCTGTAACTATTTCACAAATTTCCCCTAATTTCACTTTCTTCATGCAACCACCTCCTCGGAATATCGGGATTTGACGAACAAGTTTAGTTCATCTAACTGCAATTTTCTTTTAGTAGTAAGCCTTTTAATCGTATTAAGAATACAAATAATGTTCTCTTGTTCTTCGATACCTAGCAATTCTAATTGTAAATCAAGTAATATATTCTTGTTTAAATGAGGAATTGTTGCACCTGTTGAATGATCTCGTAAATACTGCGATTTACTTTCCAAAAAGACTCCCAAGTAATCTGATATAATTTTTTCTTTGTATCGCTCATTCTTTTTTAAGACCGTAATTGTACTACCAACAGCTCCCGATAACCCATAGCCAACTGTTCCTGCATTAGCACCATCCCATGCTATCAGAATATCATCTGGAAGTGCTTCAGTCATATTTAAACTTTCAGTGAATTTTAAATTATTATTATTTCTTAAATCATCTATTTGAATATAACGTTGGCTTAGGGTTGTTTGTTCAGCAAGTACAGTGGCTTTCTTGCCTTTTTTTAGAGATAAGACTTCCCCCAACTTCACTTTTTGCATACAGCCACCTCCCTACTTGAGTAATTTTTCTAATTCAGCCAAGCCAGCTTGAATTTCTTTTTCTAAATCATTGATTTTCTTCAAGATGACCTCTGTTGGTTCATACTCAACTTTTTCATACTCAATCTCTTTATATTTATTGATAGACAAATCATAATCATTTTCCTTTATCTCATCAACTGGAACAAAGAAAGATTGATCCGTTCTCTGACGTTCTGCTTCTTTTTCAAGATGATGAAAGCGTTCGATAATATCTGGAATATCATTGTCGCTAATCGGTTGTCGCTTATCATCCAAACTTAAACCATCCGCTTTCATATCGTAAAACCAGACCTTGTCAGTACCACCATTGCCAGTTTTTGTAAAGATGAGAATGGCAGTTGAAACTCCAGCATAAGGCTTGAAAACACCACTAGGCATTGAGATTACAGCATCAAGCTTATGGTTCTCTACAATTTCCTGACGAATTCCTTTATGAGCTTTCGACGAACCAAAAAGGACACCATCAGGTACGATAACTGCTGCTCGTCCACCTGGTTTTAAAGTTCGCAAGAAAAGAGAAAGAAAGAGTAATTCTGTTTTTTTGGTTTTTACGGTTGCAAGAAGGTCATTAGAGGTTGAATTGTAGTCAAGTGAGCCTTTAAAAGGAGGATTTGCTAAAACCAAAGTATATTTATCGGCTTCTTCATTATCTTGAGACAGCGAGTCAAGGTAACTGATTTGTGGATTTTCTACTCCATGTAGCATCATGTTCATCGCCCCAAGTCTCAACATAGTCGTATCCGTATCATTTCCATGAAACATCTGATTATGAAAATGATTGATATTATCTGTATTGGTTTCCCATTCATCTTTCTTACGCTTTAAGTAACGGCTAGCAGATACTAAGAAGCCAGCAGAACCCATAGCGGGATCTGAGATGATATCTTTGATGGTCGGTTGCATCAACTCAACCATCATATCGATGATGTGACGAGGTGTACGGAACTGTCCATTTTTACCTGCGGTCGACAATTTTGATAACAGATATTCATAGATATCTCCGATATCAGTAATACTTTGTTTGTCATTATCAAAATCTACATCTAATCCCCTAGTTGGAAAAACATCTAAGATAGAAATTGCCTTTTGAAGCGTAGCAGGTTTATTTATTTGAAAAATAGCTTCTCGCATATATCGTGAAAAGGCTGTATCATCTGTATCCCCCTTGAGATTTTTAATAAACGGAAAAATCTCCTGAGTCATTAAACGATAAACTTCCTGAGCATCTCCTATATTTTTAAAAGTTGACCAACGGTATTCAGGTTTATCTTTTGGAAAAACTCCCTCATAAGGAATCCCTAAAAATTCAGCATCACTTTCACGTCCAAGCTCGACACTATCCAAATCTTTCATAAATAAGAGATAAGTCAACTGTTCAATATTTGTTAAAGGATTTGCATTTCCTTCTGTCCAAAGAATTTCCCACAGCTGATCGATTTTATTTTTTAATTCGCCTGTAATCATATCTTCCCTTTTCTTTAGTTTTTAAAACTTAGTAATATCATTATTTTATCAGATTTCAAACAAAGCTTCAATTAACTATATCTATGCGTCACCTGAATATTTTAATAGACTTGTTTAGTATCTTGAAAACTATATCGTATAGGTGTCGTCATGGATCCTTTTAGCTGATTTAAGGATACGAAAACACAATACTATGACTCAATTGAAATGTTAAAATTCAATTTCTGACCACCTAATCCTGCTTCAAATAGTTATCAAACAAGTTTTATGATAGCTATCTTGTTAGGATGCTCTTATTTTTTATCAGACAAAACAAAAGGATTAAGGGAGTGAATTTCCTTAATCCGATAGTTCTTATTCTTGACGTTTTCCGAAATCAGCAATCATCTGCTCCATTTCTTGTCGACTCGGAGTTGTCAGCATATAAAGGTAATCTCCTTGAAGTTCCGCAAAGGCTGCTGGCATGATTTTTTTAACCTTGAACCGCTGGCTATATTTGGCAAGCAAGTCCTCCTCAGAATAGACATAATGAGCATTTGCACGGCGAGATGTAGCCAAACAATACTGCGGCTCAAACTCTGACACTGGGAACTCTTCTCCTGCGACAATGGCTGCATATCCACGATAGAGATCCAAAGAGTGAGCAAAGTTATAAACATCAATAGTGAAACCACCTGCAGGACGGTTATTGTACTCAATGGCAATGTAGTCGTCCCCTTCACGGAAGAACTCAATATGGAAGAACCGTTCTTTCATACCAAATTCCTTGACAATCGCTTCACCATACTTGCGAAGTTTAGGATCCATGTCCTTAAGAACATAGTAGGAATTGTCCATCTTGTAAATCATGAGATCCAGCGGTGTATAGGCGTAGTCGAAGGTCGTTGAAAAGACAATCTTTCCATCCTTATCCACTAGACCATCAAAGGTGCAAATTTCGCTAGAGGTGACAAATTTTTCAAAGAAATAAACGGTCAAATGGTCCCATTCTTGCTTGAAGTGATTTATATCGTCTTCTGTCTCAAGTTTAAAGGTTGCGGCTGCTCCCACTCCATTATCAGGTTTGGCAATCATTGGAAGACCGATTTCTTTCACTGCTTGATCAACATCTGCTTCCGTCTTGATAACAGCTCCAGGGACCACAGGAACACCTGCTTTTTTGAAAAGTTTCTTCATTTCAGACTTAAATTTCGTCTTTTTGAGATCCTCTGGTTTGGCACCAAAAACATTGAATTGCTCTCTGAGTGCTGCGTCTAGCTCAAGCCAGTATTCATTGTGAGACTCGATGCGGTCAATTGGACCATGTTTATAAAAGAGAAAAGCAACTGCACGTTTGACTTCGTCTATGTTCTCAAGATTATCAACACGAAAATACTCGGTCAAGCTATTGCGCAAGGGCTCATCCAATTGCTCGTAAGGCTCTTGACCAATTCCCAAGACGGTTATGCCTTTATTGGCTAGTTCTATGGTAAACTGTTGAAAGTTTTGTGGATAGTAGGGAGAAATAACAAGGTAATTCATAGGTAACTCCTTTTATAAATAGAGATTGCCAAGGAAATAAGGCATTTGTTTGCGCCACCATTCCCAATCGTGGGCGACATCGTGTCCCCATTCAGCAAACCAGGCTGGAATTTGTTTCTGGTCAAAGGCTTCTTTGAGCTTGTAGAAAGACGGTAGACCGTCTTGTTCCCAGGCACCAAGACCCGTACAAAGCACAATCTCTGCCTGACGATAACGGTCAATAAACCAGCCGTCGTTCTGATTCCAGATATAATCTACTGGCGAGTTTTGGTAAATAGCATCATCGTTGTAGTAATCACCGACAAAGAAACGTGCATCGTAAACACCACTGAGAGCAATCACTTTTGTAAAGACATCTGGATGCTGGAGGAAGAAATTGACAGCATGGTAGGCGCCCATTGAGCAACCTGTCGTCATCATTCCATCAAACCAACCTGTCTTGTGCTTGATAAAAGGAATGGCCTCCTCAATCACATAACGTTCGTAGGCACGGTGCATCTCTGCTTGGTCGTGACCGTTTTTCCAAGTGGCCAACCAGCTCTCACTGTCTACACTGGATAGGGTAAAGAACTGAACACGGCCTTCCTCGATAAAAGAGGCACAGGCATCAATCATGCCAAAATCATAGTATTCATTGTGACTACCACCTGATGAAGCAAAGACCACAACTGGAATACCAGCATGTCCATAACGGTTGAGGTACATTTCACGGTTGAGATGGCCACTCCAGTGGCTAAGATGTTCAATATGCATATTTTCTCCTTTCTTACTTTACCAGTTTTCTGCAAAAAATCTCAGACAGTCTGGCAAATTCTCCGACCAAGGGATTTCACTATGGATGGCACCAGACTGAACTTTCAAAACAAGATTGCCCAAGTGTACTCCCCCTGCTATCAAATCATGGTAATAGCGAAGCGACGAGTCGATATAGGCTTGTTTGATATTACCAGCCATCAGGGTCTTGTCTGTATCATCCGCTTCTTCCGTTCCCACATAGATGAAGATGCGCTGGTCAGGCGATAGTTGCTGACGCTCGATGTAGCGATTAAAGGCTTCTTGGTGGAGCCAGTTTGCAGAAGAAAAGACCCCTAGACAACCAATTCGGTCTTGGTATTCCAAACCGATAAACTGGGTAATATTGCCTCCTAGTGAGGACCCAATCATAGCCGTATGCTGGCGGTCTGCTTTTGTACGATAGGTCTCATCGATAAAAGGCTTGACCACCTCCATGACAAACTCAGCATACTCCACACCCTTACCACCAAACTGCTGGCCTGGGATAGGAGATTCTTGGAACTTCCAAGCCGCATACTCATTCATCCGCCCCATACCATCATTGTCAATAGCAACGACAATCATGCGACTGATATCCGGATTTCGTTTGATGGCTGGGATAATCTTCCATGAGTGTCCAATGAAAGACTCTTTGCTATAAAAAACATTTTGCCCGTCATGAAAGTATACAACAGGATAGGAGCGGTCCGTGTCTTTCTCATAATCTTTAGGTAGAAGAACACGCACACGGCGCTCCTTACCTGTATAAGGAACCTTGAGTTTGTGTTCTTTCATTTTTAGATAAAAGTAGGATTGATTCATT
This sequence comes from Streptococcus sp. 4094, assembly GCF_013277125.1. Taxonomy (NCBI): domain Bacteria; kingdom Bacillati; phylum Bacillota; class Bacilli; order Lactobacillales; family Streptococcaceae; genus Streptococcus; species Streptococcus sp. 4094. The sequence goes on from NZ_VMMI01000017.1 coordinate 12,975, forward strand.
GTCAGAAAACTCTCTATATTCAAAATTTTATTTTATTATATCACAATTATAGAAAAAAAGTTAGTTTTGCTTCCATTTTTGGAATTAAAAACTAACTTTTTCATTTAATTTTCTAAATTCTTTTGGATTTTCTGATTAGAGCAGATTGTCAATCAAGTCATCAACTTCATCTTTTTCAACCTGCGGTGTAATCTCAGTAATCATAATTCCAGCCACTGCTCGCTCAACTAAACCTTCAACATCCATACGTGCTTCATACTGCTCTGCATTCTTAATCTTAGGATTGGTCTTTGGACGATCTGGTGCAAAAATGGTACAACAGTCTTCAAACGGTTGGATTGAAATGTCAAAGGTATCGATTTCTTGGGCGATGTCAATGATTTCCAACTTATCCATGGTCACAACTGGACGGATGATGGGAGTGTTGGTCACAGCGTTAATAGCCTGCATGCTTTCCAAGGTCTGGCTAGCTACTTGACCAAGACTTTCCCCATTGATAATAACCAAACCATTTCGTACCTCACGAATACGGTCGGTAATCCGCATCATAAAGCGACGAGTCAAGGTCATGAGATAGGCTTCTGGCGCCTTGGCCTTGATTTCCTCTTGAATCTCTGTGAAAGGCACCTCGATAAACTGGATATTTCCCCCAAACTTGGTCAATTTACGAGTCAAGTCCTGCGCTTTCTTGAGGGCACCGGGACTAGTATATGGTGGACTAGCAAAGTGAACTGCCTCGATATCCACCCCACGTTTCAAAGCAAGATAACCTGCTACAGGTGAGTCAATCCCTCCCGACAACATGAGCATGCCTTTACCTGAAGTTCCAACTGGCAAACCACCAGCCCCACGAATGGTTTCATAAGAAAGATAGGCAGCTTCTTCACGGATCTCCACCTGAAGATTGATGTCAGGACTTTTCATTTGAGCTTGCACATTTGGAATGGCTTCAAAAACAGCTCCTCCAAGTGTTTGGTTGAGTTCACGACTATCCAACTCAAAGTTGTGGTCGCTACGCTTGCTAGAAATCTTAAAGGTCATGCCTTCCTTGTAGATATCCTGCATAATCTCTTGCACAGCAGACTTCAGAACTTCTACAGATTTTTCAACCTTATATACTGGAGAAAAATTTTGAATCCCGAAGACTTGCTTGAGTGATTCTGCTACGGCTGTATAATCTGCTCCATTGAGGTAAGCGTGGGCACGGTCACGATCTGCCGTTACCTTAACTTGAGGATAGATGGACAAAACGTCTGAAATATTATTGCGAAGTTTATTGATGAAACGCATACGGTTTTTGCCCTTGGTTGACAGCTCACCGTAGCGAATCATAATTTCTGAATACTGCATGAATGCTCCTATCTTACTTTTCTAGTTTGGTTGTAAATTAATTTTAACTTGGTCAAAAACTGCTCGATCTGACTCATATCATTTTCAAGGTCTAGGCTAAGACGCACAGCTGACTGGGCCTTATCTTTGTCCACTCCCATGGCAATCAGGGTTCCTGCAGGTTTCCCAGCCTTGGACGAACAAGCCGAGGTCGTTGAGATAAAAATATCATAGTCTTCAAAGGCGTGAACGATGACTTCACCACGAACACCCTTGATTCCAAAAGTCAGGATATGAGGGGCAAAGTCTTCCTCATCTGAAAAGACAAAAATATCTGGATAGTCCAGAAGGGCTTGACGAATTACTGACTTCATCTGCCCAGTCTTGCTTGTAAAGAAATCTAGCTTCTCCATAGACAAACGGAGAGCCTTGGCTGTCGCTGCAATCCCTGCCACATTTTCAGTTGTCGAACGGTAATCACGTTCCTGACCACCACCTGTCAAAAGAGGCGTAATTTTCTTACCAGACTTGATATAGACAAAACCTACACCACGAACTCCATGGAACTTGTGACTAGAGAAAGTCGCAAAATCCACTCTATCAGTCAGATATTTTTCAGTTGGAATCTTAGCAAGTGCTTGAACCGCATCAACATGGAAGGAAATAGTCGGCTTATCTGCCAATAGTTTTGAAATAGCCTCAATGGGCTGAACAGAGCCAATTTCATTGTTTACTGCCATGATAGAGATGAGGGTCGTATCAGGTCTTATCAAAGCTCCTAGAGCCTCAACATCCACAAATCCTTTCTCATTAACTGGAGCAAAATCCACTTCAAAACCTTGAGATTTCAACCAAAGAGCTGATTCCTTGACTGCTGGATGTTCAATGGCTGATACGATGATGTGCTTGCCAAATTGAGCTTTTTCAAAGGCCACACCCTTGATAACCCAGTTATCACCTTCTGTTCCACCAGAAGTAAAGAAGATTTCCTCACTTTTCTTACCGATTAGATCTGCAATCTGTTGACGGGAAGCATCTAAAATTCGTGTTGCCTGGTCTCCCAAACGATGGAGACTAGATGGATTTCCTAAAATTTTTGAAGCGACCTGCATATAAGTTTCAAGTGCTTCAGGATAGGGCTTGGTCGTCGCCGAATTATCAAAGTAAATCATGTTTTCTCACGCTTTCTAAAATCACTTCTTCTATTGTATCATGAAACGGAGCTTGCGACAAGAAAGGGCATTTCCTCTTTTTTTAAGATTTTTTTAAAGAAATGCGGTATAATAAATTTTAATTAAAGGAGAGAATGTATGTCTAATTATCGTAGAACTTCAAAACCAAAAACAGAACACATCAAAAAAGGCTTTACGGTCTTTCAAAAAACCGTTGCGACTATCGGTAGTATTCTTGGCTTGATTACCGCAAGCATCACTATCATGAACGCCTTGGATAATAACAAAAATACTAAAAAAGAACCTACGACAACCCAGACAACAACAATTGTCAAAGAAATTCAAAAAGAATCCCCTCAGGAAAACACTAGTCCCAATAAGGAAACTAACACTATCCAAGAAAAAACACAGCAAGAGGAAACACCAAAATCTAGCGTCAAGGAAGAGAAAAAAGAAGAGCAGAAAGCAGCAACTCAGGAATCTACTACTCCTGCTCCAAGTAAGCCTACTACTGAAAATGAAAAACAGTCCAATACCCCAACTTCGGAAAATAAAACTAATCAATAATCACTAAAATAGCTCCTTCCAAACTTGGAAAGAAGCTATTTTTTTATTGTTGTAAAACTTTTCTTGGCTTGGTACCTTCAGCTGGACCAATGACACCCGCTATCTCAAGCTCTTCCATGAGACGGGTCGCACGGTTAAATCCAACTGACAAACGACGCTGAATCATAGATGCGCTGGCTTTCTGGGTCTCGATAACCAAAGCCTTGGCTTCTTCAAAGAGCGGGTCACCACCAGAGTCACCATCTGAAAATTCTCCATCATTTTCAGAAACCTCACCTGGATCAAAACTCTCATCGTAGTCCGCATCTGCCTGAGCCTTAATGAAGTTTACGATGCGTTCGACATCGTCATCCGATATAAAGGAGCCTTGTAGACGAACTGGATGATTTTCATCAATCGGTTTAAAGAGCATGTCTCCTCGACCAAGTAGTTTTTCTGCTCCATTTTCATCTAAAATAGTACGGGAATCTGTCCCTGATGAAACTGCGAAAGCGACACGAGATGGGACGTTAGCCTTAATCAAACCAGATATGACGTCAACAGATGGGCGCTGAGTTGCAAGAATCATGTGGATACCGGCAGCACGCGCCTTCTGTCCAAGACGGATAATAGCATCTTCCACTTCCTTGCTGGCCACCATCATGAGATCAGCCAACTCATCCACAATCACGACAATGAGCGGTAGCGGAATTTGCTTGTACTCAGACTGGGCATTGAATTCTTCTACCTTGGCATTAAAACCTGCAATGTTCCGAACTCCTACCTTGGCAAAGAGTTCATAACGATTTTCCATCTCATCCACAACCTTTTGCAGAGCCTTACTGGCTTTGCGTGGATTGGTCACAACTGGAATCAAGAGGTGGGGAATGTCATTGTAAACAGACAACTCAACCATCTTGGGATCGACCATCATAAATTTAACTTGATCGGGTCTCGCTTTCATCAGAATGCTAGCAATAATGCCATTAACAGCTACTGACTTCCCTGATCCCGTTGAACCTGCGACGAGCAAGTGGGGCATTTTGGAAAGGTCAAAAGCTCTTGCAGTGCCATTAACAGCCTTCCCTAAAGGAATTTCCAACAGATTTTCTGCTTTTGTTTGAGATTGTTCCCATAGTTCGCGGAAGGATACAGTCGCAATCTCAGAGTTAGGTACTTCAATTCCCACTAAAGATTTCCCTGGGATAGGTGCTTCGATTCGGACATCCTTGGCCGCCAAGGCTAGAGCGAGGTCATCTGCTAGATTGGAAATGCGGTTAACCCTTACACCCACTGCTGGCTTGACTTCATACTTGGTCACTGATGGTCCAATTTCAGCCCGTTCAACTGTTACCTTGATACCAAAGCTAGCAAAGGTTTCTTCTAGGATTTTGATATTTTCTCGGACGATTTTCTTCTCTTTAGACTGGTCCTTGGGTTTATCTGGAGCAAAGAGTTGTAAGCTTGGAAGTTTGTATTCAAGAGCCTCCTTGGCTGAAAAATCGACCTGAACATCTTCATCATCAGAGCCATCTTCCTGTTCAGGAAATTCAAGTCCAGCTTGAGGTAGGATGATTTCTGGTTCCACCCACTCCTCTTCTGGAATAGTTGGAAGCTCCTGAATAGCTTCCTCTATCAGAATTTCACCCGTTTCCATATCAACAGGAGGCAAATCGAGTAAGGCTTTTTCAGCCGCTTCTTGTTCTAATCTAGCCTCTTCCTCAGCCTTTTGACGAGCTTTTTCTTCTTGTTTGACAAAGCGTTCCTCTTTTCGACGCTCATGTCCTTCTCGCCATTTGGCAAAGCCTCTACTGAAAAATTCAGCAATATCATAAACAGACCAAGGACTGATTAGGAGAGCGCCTGCTAAAATCAAAATAGAACCAATAAAATAAGTGCCGATATTTGAAAAGAGAAAGGCGGTTGGCATATAGAGGCCAACTCCAATCAAGCCCCCTCCAGCAAAACTGGTTGTTCGAAAACCAGTCAAATCAGTCACAACCTGAGCCATAGTTCCTTTTAAGACCGACTTGTCCAAGCCATATTTCCAAACCAAGTAGGCCTCAAAAATCAGGAGCAAGCCTGCAAATATAATGAAAAAGCCAGATAGGAGACCTTCCTGTTTTCGTATCCACTTGAAAAAGAAGAGATAGATCAAGAGGGCAAATATTGCCAGATAAGCTAGACTCCCCACCAGCAAGCGAATTAAATTGTAAAAAGTGATACCTGCAGCCCCTAATTTGAAGGCTGCGAAAATCAATAAAAGCGCGATTCCCAACGAAATCAACATTCGTTGAATCGCTTCTTTTCTTTCGAGTTCTGCTTTAGACGGTCTCCGTCTTGTTTTACTTGTATTCTTGTTTGCCATTCTTCTATTATACCATATTTCACAGTCATTTCGGAAAGAGAAAAAGACTGGATCAAACAGTCCAATCTTTTCATTTTATATCTAAGTTTTATGCTTGAGGTTTGCGTAGGTAACCATAGACCACACCACTTACGATTGCTCCTACCAAGACAGAAACAAGGTAAAGGAGGGCATTTGAAGTAAGGGCGATAACGAAGATTCCTCCGTGTGGCGCCATGAGTTTGATACCAGTAAGACCAACGAGTCCACCTGCTACTGCCGAACCAAGGATGAAGCTTGGAATCGCACGAGCTGGGTCAGCGGCACCAAATGGAATCGCTCCCTCAGTGATAAATGACAAGCCCATGATGATATTCGTCAAACCAGAGTTGCGTTCTTCCTTGGTAAATTTATCTTTGAAAAGAAGAGTTGCGACAAAGATTGCAAGTGGTGGCACCATTCCTCCAGCCATAACTGCTGCCATAGCCACAGAACCACCTGAAGAAACAGTTGCTGCAAGCGTACCTGTACCAAAGACATAAGCTGCTTTATTGACTGGTCCACCCATATCGACAGCCATCATTCCTCCAAGAACGATACCGAGAAGGACAGCTGAACCGCCTCCAAGACCGCCAAGGAAATCATTCATAGCTGTGTTGATTGCTGCCATTGGGATGTTAACAGCTAGCATAACAAATCCAGTCAAGATTGTTCCAAGAAGTGGTAAGAGAAGGATTGATTTAGCACCTTCAAGTGAACGAGGAACTTTAACGTATTTCTTGATAGCAAGAACCAAAGCACCTGCTATAAATCCACCCACAAGAGCACCTAGGAAACCAGATGAGACACCTGCAAGAGTTGAAGTTGCTTCACCACCTGCAGCATAAGGAATTTTACCAAAGGCAAAACCTTCTTTAGCAATAGCACCAGCCACGAAACCTGCTACCAAACCTGGTTTTTCAGCAATAGAGTAGGCAACATAACCTGCAAAGACTGGAAGCATCAAACCAAAGGCAGCTCCCCCAATTTTCATGAACATAGAAGCTAGTTCATGGTAAGAACCAAGATTACCAAGGTTTTCATTTGGAACACCCAAAGCACCGTCAATCAAGAAGGCAAGGGCAATCATGATACCACCACCGATAACGAATGGCAACATTTGAGAGACACCACTCATCAAGTGTTTGTAGAAGGCACCACCAAGGCTTTGTTTTTCGTTAGAGGCTGTTGCAGCTTTTGCACCGTTTGCAGCACGGTAGATTTCAGCATCCCCAGAAAGAGCCAAGTTGATCAACTCTTCTGTCTTACGGATACCGTCAGCAACTGGACGATTGATCAATGGTTTTCCATCAAATCGATCCATTTCAACGGCCTTGTCTGCTGCGATGATAACAGCTTTAGCCTTACGAATGTCTTCCGCAGTTAGTTGGTTACCAACACCACTGGCACCGTTGGTTTCAACCTTAATTCCAACACCCATTTCAGCAGCCACTTTTTGAAGGGCTTCTTGGGCCATGTATGTGTGGGCAATTCCTGTTGTACAAGCTGTAACTGCTACGATAAAGTCACCAGATTCATTTACAGGAGCTTGAACTGGTTCTTGAGCTTTTTCTGAAGCTTGGTCAAAGAGGTCAATGACTTGATCAGCTGATGTTACTTGACGAAGTTTGTCAGCAAAACCGTCTTTCATCAAATATTGAGACAATTCTGCCAAGGCAGCCAAGTGAGTATCATTGGCACCTTCTGGAGCCGCAATCATAAAGAAGAGGTCAGTTGCTTGTCCATCCAAGCTCTCGTAGTCAACACCCTTGTTTGACTTGGCAAAGAGAACAGTCGCTTCTTTGACAGCAGAGTTCTTACTGTGAGGCATAGCAATTCCGTCACCCAAACCAGTAGAAGTGAGAGCTTCACGCGCCAAAATTCCTTCTTTAAAGGTTTCAAAATCTGTTACATAACCGTGGTCTACCAAGCTTTTAATCATCTCTTCGATGACAGCAGTTTTTTCAGTTGCCTGCAAATCCAGCAACATAACATCTTTTCTCAATAGGTCTTGAATTTTCATCTTTTTTCTACCTCAACTTTTTCATATGTTTCTTTAATAAATTCTGCTGTTGCCAAGTCATCAGAGAAGGTCGTTGCCGTTCCACAAGCCACTCCCCATTTGAAGGCTTCTACTGCGTCTTTTGATTTGACAAATTCACCTGTAAATCCAGCGACCATAGAATCGCCAGCTCCGACAGAATTTTTGACTGTTCCTTTGATTGGTTTAGCGAAATAAGCTCCCTCAGATGTGACAAGAAGAGCACCGTCACCAGCCATAGAGATAATGACGTTTTGAGCACCCTTAACCAGTAACTCTCGAGCATATTTTTCAATTTCATCTAAACTATCGAGTTCAACCCCAAAAATAGCTCCAAGTTCATGATTGTTTGGTTTGACCAAAAGTGGCTGATAGTCCAAACTATCAATCAAGGTCTGTCCTTCAAAATCACAAACGACTTGCGCACCCGTCTGGCGCGTCAAGGCAATCAAATCCTTGTAGATAACATTGCCTAGATTTTTAGCACTTGAACCAGCAAAGACAACTGTATCTTCTGCAGTCAAACTAGATAAAATAGCTTTCAATTCTTCTAGCTGAGCTGGTTCCACATTTGGACCAGTCCCGTTGATTTCTGTTTCTTGGTCTGCTTTAATCTTGACATTGATGCGAGTATCTTCTGCTACTTGGACAAAACGTGTCTCGATTTCTTCCTCTGCCAAAGTATCTGTGATAAATTTACCAGTAAAACCTCCGATAAATCCAGTTGCTGTATTGGGAATATCCAAGCGTTTCAAGACACGACTGACATTGATTCCTTTCCCTCCAGCAAACTTATCATCACTATCCATTCGATTGACACTACCGACTTGGACTTGGTCCAAACGAACGATATAGTCAATGGATGGATTGAGTGTGACTGTATAAATCATACTTCTATTACCTCCGTTTTCTCCTTAATAACCTGCAAGAGATCATGCCCTTGACTTGTGATAACAATAGCGCGTTTGAGTGGTGCTACCTTTGCAAAGCAAGTTTGTCCAATCTTAGACGAATCCACCAAGACATAGGTCTGTTTGGCATTCTCTAAAATAGCACGCTTCACAGCTCCCTCCTCCATATCAGGAGTCGTATAATAGCCATCGTCCACACCATTCATCCCGATAAAGGCACGGTCAAAGTGCAATTGGTTAATCTGGTTAAGAGCAACGCCCCCGATGCTCGCATCTGTCGCCATCTTGACACTTCCTCCAACCATGACAGTTGGAATCTGCTTTTCAACCAACTGAGCTGCATGGTGAATGGAGTTGGTCACAACTGTAACATTCTTATTGACCAATTCATGAATTAAAAAGGCTGTCGTTGTTCCAGCATCGATAAAGATGACATCTTGTTCCTTGATAAGAGAGGCTGCTTTCTGAGCCAGCAACTTCTTCTCTTGAAGGTTTTTGACAGATTTTTCTTGAATGGTTTCTTCTTCCTGCAAGGAGTGGGGCAATTCTGCTCCACCATGCACGCGACGAAGCTTGTTTTCTACCTCCAACTCATCCAAGTCTCTTCGAACCGTTGATTCTGACGTTTCTAGCAAACTAACTAATTTTTCTAGAGAAACTACACGATGTTGATTTAACTCCTCTAAAATCAGTTGCTTCCGCTCTGTTTTTAACACCGAATCACCTCCTGTTATTGTTTACACTATTCATTCTATCATACTTTATTTCAAAGTCAAGCATTTTTTATCATTTTCTTTCAAATTCTATCATTTTTCTTATTTCCAGAATTTTTATTGCAAGATAAGAGCCTTTATGGTAGACTATTGGAGTAAGTATTGGAAGATTACTCAAGAGGCTTAAGAGGCCGTGTTGGAAACGCGGTAGGCGTGTAACAGCGTGCGTGGGTTCGAATCCCATGTCTTCCGTTTATTTTAAAAAAGATACCCAAGAAATCTTGGGTATCTTTTTTCTTATATGCTTGTTTTATAACTCGGGTGAATTTCTTAGAAAATATCAAATAACAATTTCACATTGAGAATTGTTAAGATAATGGAAACAATATAACCAAGGATGGTATTCCATTTAGCATTGGTAAATTCGCCCATCAGTGATTTCTTAGAAGTTAAATAAATCAAAGGGAAGATTGAAAACGGAAGAGCGATTGAAAGAAAGACCTGTGAATAGACCAATAACTGATCCAAGGTTTTTTCCTGATGACCAAACAGAACTGCAACTATCATGACAGGTAGCAAGGCAAAGAGGCGAGTCGCCAAACGAATGAACCATTGAGGCAATCTCATATGCAAGAAACCTTCCATAACGATTTGTCCAGTCAAGGTACCCGTAATTGTCGAATTCTGACCACTGGCTAATAAAGCCAAGGCAAACAAGGTTGATAAGGTCGAGCTAGCTATAGCTCCTGCAATAGTAGAATCCTGCAAGGCATTATACATTTGAGAGAAGGCAGAAATCTCGGATGCATGGCCGAAAAAGAGAGCCGCTCCTAAGATCAAAAGAAGGGAGTTAACGACAAAGGCCAAGGATAACTCGAGATTAGAATCCCAGGTCATAAAGCGTACGGCTTTTCGAACATCATTTTTGTCCTTGTGATTGATTTTACGAGTCTGTGACAAGGATGAATGCAAATAGAGGTTATGAGGCATAACAGTTGCTCCCACGATCCCTAGTGCCAAGGTTAATTGACTTTCATGCCCTGGCAAAGGACTTTCAAATAAGGTTGCATTCGGTAGATAACCCTCAACGATTCCTTGGAAGCTTGGATGTGACAAGGCTACAAGATAGGTAAAAATTGCTAGAATGGTTAAAATCAGTGTTGTCACAATAGCTTCAATCTTCTTAAAGCCAAATTTCATCAGAAGCAATAAGAGAAAAACATCCAACACGGTCAAGAGGATGGCTATCATAATCGGAATCTTAAAGAGAAGATTGAGAGCAATCGCTGAACCTAGAACTTCTGCCAGATCTGTCGCCATCAAGGCTAATTCTAAAATCACCCATAGACTATAACGAAGCCATTTAGGTGAATGATGAGCCGTTGCTTGAGCCAGGTCCATCTGGGTTACAATACCAAGCTTTCCTGCCATCTGCTGAAGTTGCATGGCAATGAGAGATGAAATCAAGATAACAAACAAGAGACTATACTTATAGGAAGCACCACCGACTACACTGGTAATCCAGTTTCCTGGATCCATATAACCAACTGCGACAAGAGCACCCGGACCTAAAAAGGCCTTTAAATTTTGCCAGAAATGATTGTTATTTGGAGTATCGATAGATTGATTAATCTCAGAGAGTGACACTTTTTTATGAGAAGACATAGATACTTACCTCTTTCTAAACCTACTTTTTCATTATTTTCTATTAGAGAAAAATAAGATTGACTTTAAACTATTAAAACAATGAAAACTATATGAAAAACATTTAGTTTTTTCATTATTTTTCTTAAGGCACATTAATATTTTTCTTAAGGCACATTAATATTTTTCTTAAGGCACCTTAATTATAACACAAAAAATGAAAACTATATGAAAAACATTTAGTTTTTTCATTATTTTTCTTAAGGCACCTTAATTATAACAGAAAATATGATAAAAACTTAAGAAAATTCAGGACTTGATTTAATATTTAGGATACAACAAAATGTTGTATTCTTTTTTTGCAAAAGAATACCAAAGAATAAAATAAAAAACGTTGTAAAAACAACGTTTTAGAAAGATTTACAAAACAATGTAAATTATCAATGGAGCCGGTGGGAGTCGAACCCACGTCCAAACACCTGCCAACATATTTGTCTACAACCATAGGTTATGTATTAGTTTAACAGTCCCTCGACACATAACTCAAGCCTAGAAACTGCGAGTCTATCAATCTCTTATCAAGCCGCTAGACGAGACTTGATCGTATCTCGCTAATAATAAGACCTGTCATTGAACACGAGCAATCCAAATCGGGTCACGCCTGCTGGTTTTTAGGCAGCTAGAGCGTAAGAAGTGTTATTTTTTGCAGTTATATTTAACTGAGCGTTTACGTCGCCACACGAGTCGCAAAATATGCCTCATAATGCCTGTCGAATCCGTAACGACCCCAAAAGACAATAAAACCATTATACCTTATCTAACACAAAAATGCAAAAAGGAAATCACGTACCTAAAAAAGATACTATTCGAGAAATTTAGCAAACTGGGAGACTAACTACAACTTTCTCAGTGCATAACTTTACGATTGTGAATAGAGTTTACAAAATCCAATTAACACATACCTAAGATAAAGCTATCTGTTTTGAAGAAATTCACTAAGAAAATTATTCTAAAATACTTTCAGATGAGAATTTTCCTACTCTCTTTGTTTCAATTCATTTGAGTTTAAAAACTATAAAATAAATCCTTATATTATTCGGAATAATTTTCACTTATTAAACTAAAATAAATAGGTTCCATTCAAACTTTAATAGACTATGAAAACCAGTGGAACTTATCCTGACACGGAATTCCACTGGTTTTTCGATTTTTATCAGATTAACTTCTACTATTCTTAGCTGTGAAAATTAGTTTAGGACTTTAACTTATTTTCAATCTTCTAATCTAAAGGCCACTTCCAGTAAAGAAAAATCAGGGTTCTCCTGAGTTTTACTTAGCTAATTCTCTTTCTCGTTCTTTCATTATTTTATGATTTTCATACAAACGGGATAAGAACTTAGAAATTTCTTTTAAGATAGAATAGGTCGGCACTGCGACAATCATTCCAACTACACCATAGATATTGCTTGACAACAAAAGTAAAACCAAAATCGTGATTGGATGAACCTTCATAACACTTCCTACGATTCGAGGATATAAGATATTACCATCTACCTGCTGAACAACAAGCATATAAATCACTGCAATCAGCATTCTATGGGGATCAGTGAATATATTTGCGATGATCATAGGAATCAAACCAATACTTGGCCCCACATAAGGAATTAAATTGGCTACACCAGAAAAAATAGCAAAAACTAAAGCATATTTTAAACCAATAATACTATAGCCAATATAAGCCAAACAACCTATAATGATTGCGTCAATCGAAACTCCACTAATATAGCGAGCAATCGTCGCATTTAAATTCTTTAAGAGACCTGCAATATGCAAGCGATCCCTCTTTAGAATCGTTCTTTCAAGCATGGGCAAGAATTTATGTCCATCTAATAGGAAATAAACCAAAAAAACCGGAGTCATAATCAAAATCAAAACAGTACTGATAAGAGCTGACAAGACGCTCCCCACACTATTTGATACGCTATTTAGGATATTCTGAAGAATATCAACATAGGATAAGTTTAACTGCTGAATTGTAGCTTCTACATCCAAATTCTGGAGCGCAGGATAATTAGATAAGTCTATGATTAAGTCTTGTACTCGACTATAAATAGTTTGACTAGATATAATCAAGCTAGATAACTGATTAATCAAAATAGGTAAGAGATAGACAACACCTATGACCATTCCCCAGACCAAAGCACACAAGGTAATTAAAATACCAAGCAAACGATTGAGTTTACAGACTTTATTTAAGAAAGTAACAATAGGGTTTGTCAAATAATAAAGAAAGCCCCCTAATAAAAATGGAATCATAATTGTATTAAGCACGCTAACAAAAGGGTTAATCAAAGACCCCATCTGTCTCCATAGGTAAAAGATGATTGTTAAGAGTAAAATTTCTGTGGTCCAAAAAAATAATTTATTTCTACGAAACATGAGTTACCTCCCTCACTCTATTTTACCATATTTTCAAAAAGCTTAACGGATGAATTATTAAAGCAAGAATATTTTTTTTCTTTATGATAGAATAAGACTACTATGAAAAAAATATTTTTAACTTTATTAACTGTCTCCCTTTTAGGAGGTGCTTCTACTGTTGCTGCTCAAGATTTTAATATTGCTGCAAAACATGCCATTGCTGTTGAGGCAAATACTGGTAAAATTCTCTATGAGAAGGATGCAACGCAACCTGTCGAAATTGCTTCCATAACAAAATTGATTACTGTTTATCTAGTCTATGAAGCTCTGGAAAATGGAAGTATCACACTATCCACCCCAGTAGATATTTCTGATTATCCTTATCAATTGACGACAAATTCTGAAGCCAGTAATGTTCCTATGGAGGCCCGTAATTATACTGTCGAAGAGTTGCTTGAAGCAACTCTGGTATCTAGTGCCAACAGTGCCGCTATTGCCCTAGCTGAGAAAATTGCTGGCTCAGAGAAAGACTTCGTCGATATGATGCGTGCCAAACTCCTGGAATGGGGAATCAATGATGCCACGGTTGTCAATACAACTGGTCTTAACAATGAGACTCTAGGGGATAACATTTACCCAGGATCTAATAAAGATGATGAAAATAAGCTCAGTGCTTATGATGTTGCCATCGTTGCCCGCAACCTCATCAAAAAATACCCACAAGTCTTAGAAATCACCAAAAAACCTTCTTCTACTTTTGCTGGGATGACAATCACTTCAACCAACTACATGTTAGAAGGTATGCCTGCTTACCGTGGTGGTTTTGATGGGCTAAAAACAGGAACAACAGATAAGGCTGGAGAGTCTTTTGTTGGTACTACTGTCGAAAAAGGCATGAGAGTCATCACAGTTGTTTTAAATGCAGATCATCAAGACAATAATCCTTACGCTCGATTTACAGCTACATCTTCACTAATGGATTATATTTCTTCTACATTTACACTTCGCAAAATCGTTCAGCAAGGCGATGCCTATCAAGATAGCAAAGCCCCTGTACAAGATGGAAAAGAAGATACGGTCACTGCAGTGGCCCCAGAGGATATCTATCTAATTGAACGTGTTGGGAACCAATCTTCCCAATCTGTTCAATTCACTCCCGATTCTAAAACAATCCCAGCACCACTTGAAGCTGGAACAGTGGTTGGCCATCTGACTTACGAAGACAAGGACTTGATCGGTCAAGGTTACATCACCACAGAGCGCCCTAGTTTCGAAATGGTAGCAGAAAAGAATGTTGAAAAAGCCTTCTTCTTAAAAGTTTGGTGGAATCAGTTTATCCGATTTGTTAATGAGAAATTATAAAAAAATCGCGGTTTAAAATCGCGATTTTTTTATTACAAATTCATCTTCAAAGTCCTTGATTTTGAGTATATCTAAAATCAAATTTTACCCAACTGATCCTTCCATCTCATAGCTAATCAAGCGGTTTAGCTCAACAGCATATTCCATTGGAAGCTCTTTTGTGAAGGGTTCTACAAATCCCATAACAATCATCTCAGTTGCCTCAGATTCTGACAATCCACGGCTCATGAGATAATAGAGTTGTTCTTCAGAAATCTTAGATACCTTAGCTTCGTGTTCCAAAGCTACTTGCGAGTTGTGAATTTCATTAAACGGAATGGTATCTGATGCTGACAAGTCATCCATGATAATGGTATCACACTCGATGTGAGAAACAGACTTCTTAGAGTTTTTGTTAAAGGTTACCTGTCCACGGTAGTCAACCTTTCCTCCGCCTTTAGCGATGGATTTAGACACAATAGACGAGCTAGTATGTGGAGCATTGTGGATCATCTTAGCACCCGTATCTTGGTGTTGCCCAGCATTGGCAAAGGCAATCGAAAGCATGGTACCACGCGCCCCTTCTCCATCAAGGTAAACAGATGGATATTTCATGGTTGTTTTAGCACCCAAGTTACCATCAATCCACTCAACAGTGGCATCCTTTTGAGCTTTAGCACGTTTGGTTACCAAGTTATAGACGTTATCAGACCAGTTTTGGATAGTCGTATAACGCATATAAGCTCCATCCAAGGCAAAGATTTCTACGATGGCCGCATGCAAGCTGTTACTTGAATAAGTTGGCGCTGTACATCCTTCTACGTAATGGACACTTGCTCCCTCATCAACGATAATCAAGGTACGTTCAAACTGACCAGTATTTTCGTTGTTGATACGGAAGTAAGTTTGAAGTGGAATATCTACCTTGACACCTTTTGGTACGTAGATAAAGGTTCCACCAGACCATACTGCTGAGTTGAGGGCAGCTAATTTGTTATCTGTTGGCGGTACCAACTTGGCAAAGTATTGTTTAAACAAGTCTGGGTATTCCTTGAGGGCAGAATCTGTATCTGTAAAGATAATCCCCAATTTCTGGAACTCTTCCTTCATGTTGTGGTAAACCACTTCTGACTCATACTGGGCAGAGGCACCTGCTAGATAGGCACGCTCAGCTTCCGGAATCCCAATACGTTCAAAGGTTTCTTTGATTTTTTCAGGAACGTCATCCCAAGAACGGGCTGGCTTATCAGATGGTTTTTGGTAGTAGATCAAGTCATCAAAGTCAATCTCTGACAAGTCTGCTCCCCAAGTTTGCATAGGCATTTTTTTGAAGGTTTCATAAGACTTCAAACGGAATTCTAACATCCACTCAGGTTCTCCCTTAGCAGCTGATAGTTCACGAATGACATCTTCATTCAATCCTTTTCCTGTCGATAGGACAGGCTCTACATCATCATGGAAACCAAATTTATATTCACCAAGGTCAATTGGTTTTGGTTCTACTCTTTCTTCAGCCATAATATCCTTTCTTTCATTCTTCATTTCTACTGATTCATAAGACAAAAGAAACTTGTCTTAGTTGTTTTCTTGATTTTCGATTGTTTTCTTAAGGGCGTTCCAAGCTAGGGTTGCACATTTGATTCGTTGCGGAAATTTGGCAACACCTGACAAAAAAGCTGCATCGCCTAGTTGGTCTTGGCGTTCATCTTTTTGTCCTTGAACCATTTCAGAAAAAATAGTCGCAAGTTCTAAAATTTCTTGCTTGGTCTTGCCCAAAACAGCATCTGTCATCATGCTTGCAGAGGCAGTTGAGATGGTACAACCTGAGTTTAGAAAAGCGATATTTTCCAAACAGTCATCTGCATCAAACTTGACAGAGAGATTGATGACATCGCCACAGGTCGGATTGTTGAGACTGATTTGTTCAGCATCTTCCAACTTTCCTTGATGATGTGGATTTTTCGAATGGTCCGCTACCACTGCCATATAAAGGCTATCTAGTTTAGAAAGTGCCATTGAAAAACTCCTTTGTCTTTTGTAAGGCATCGACTAGCTTGTCGCAATCTTCCTTGGTATTGTAGATATAAAAACTTGCACGAGCTGTTGCTGGAACATCCAAATACTGGAGCAAGGGTTGCGCACAGTGGTGACCCGCACGAACTGCCACACCTTCATAATCCAAAGCCGTTGCAAGGTCGTGAGGATGAAGGTCGCCTAGGTTAAAAGCAATGACACCTGAACGTTGAGCCAAGTCCTGTGAACCATAAATGGTCAGTCCTTCAATTGCCTGCAATTTTGGAAATACGTAGGCGATCAATTCCTGTTCATGGGCTTCAATGACATCCATACCAATCTTTTCCAGATAATCCACTGCGGCAGCAAGTCCGATTGCACCAGCCATGTTAGGAGTTCCAGCCTCGAATTTCCAAGGCAATTCCTTCCAACTAGCAGATTGTTCATAAACGAAATCAATCATCTCACCACCAAATTCAAGGGGTGACATTTGCTCCAGATACTTTTCTTTGCCGTAAAGAACACCGATACCAGTTGGACCAGCCATCTTGTGACCTGAAAAGGCAAAGAAGTCCACACCCAAGTCCTGAACATCAATCTTCATATGAGGCGTAGATTGAGCACCATCCACCACCATGATAGCTCCAACTTGGTGGGCCATTTTAGTGATTTCTTTAATCGGATTGACCACACCAAGGACATTTGATGCATGAGCTAGGGAGACAAACTTGACTCTATCAGTCAATTTAGCTCGCAAATCATCCATATCCAGAGCTCCATCCTTGAGATAGACATAGACAAGCTCCGCTCCAGTCTTACGGCAGGCTTCCTGCCAAGGAATGATATTGGAATGGTGTTCCATGACGGAAATCAAAACCTGGTCTCCCTCAGTCAAGACTTCCTCTGCAAAGCGCGCTACCCAATTAAGACTGGTTGTCGTTCCTCTAGTAAAGAGAACTTCCTTTGTAGACCCTGCATTGATAAACTTACGAATGGTTTCACGAGCAGCTTCATAGGAAGCAGTCGCCCGCTCCGCCAAGGTATGAACCCCACGATGAACATTGGCATTGTCCTGCTCATAATAGCGGTTAATCGTTTCCAGAACTGCTAGTGGTTTTTGTGTCGTCGCAGCATTGTCCAAATAAACCAATGGTTCATCATTAACAATCTGGTCTAAAATTGGAAAATCCTTGCGAATCACTTCTACATCTAACATAGGCTACCCCTTAGCGTTTTGACAATTTTTCTTCGATAGTTGCAATCATTTCATCACGAACTTCCTTGACTGGAATCTCAACGATAACGGATCCAAGGAAACCACGGACAACCAAGCGTTCTGCAGTTGCCTTGTCCAAACCACGACTCATGAGGTAGTACATATCTTCTGGGTCTACCTGACCGATAGAAGCCGCGTGTCCTGCAGTTACGTCATTTTCATCAATCAAAAGAATTGGGTTAGCATCTGAACGCGCTTGGTCTGAAAGCATGAGAACACGACTTTCTTGTTGGGCATCTGCTCCCTTGGCACCCTTGATAATGTGGCCAATACCATTGAAGGTTAAGGTTGCTTTTTCAAGAATAACTCCATGTTGTAGGATATTTCCGATTGAGTTGCAACCATAGTTAGTCACTCGAGTATCAATACCTTGTACCTGACGGCCACTTGAAAGAGCTACGACCTTAAGGTCTGCATGGCTACCGTTACCAATTAAGTCACTATCAAAGTCAGCAACGACGTTCCCTTCGTTCATGACACCGATTGCCCAGTCAATGCTTGCATCGTTACCTAATTTACCACGACGGCTAATGTAAGCAGTGACGTTTTCACCTAGACGGTCGATCGCAGCAAACTTCACTTGAGCTCCAGAACGTGCAATCACTTCTACTGTGATATTAGCAGTTGCTTTGGCACTTCCTTCACCGCGTGACTCTAAACGTTCCAGATAACTAATCTTAGAATTTTTACCAGCGATAATCATAATATGCTTGTTAAACGGCACATCGCTATCGCTGTCTTGATAGAAAATCCCTTCGATTGGTTCAGCAATTTCCACGTTATCAGGAATATAGAGAACAGCTCCACTGTTAAAGTAAGCTGTGTGGTAGGCCGCCAACTTATCATCGTCATACTTAACAGATGACATGAAGAATTCTTCGATCAGCTCTGGAATTTCTTCTAAAGCTGAATGGAAGTCTGTAAAGACAACACCCTGTTCAGCCAACTCAACTGGAGTTTGCTCAAAAACAGTTTGAGTTCCTACTTGCACCAACTTCAAGTGGTTATCTAGTGCAGTGAAATCTGGAACATTTGCTGATGGCTCACTTTCTGTAATCGTTCCATCTCCCAGATTCCAACGGTGGAATTTGACACGCTCAATGACTGGTAATTCCAAACTCTCGATTTTATCAAAAGCTTTTTGACGGAGGTCAGCCAACCAGCTTGGTTCAGCGTGCATTTCTGAAAAAAGTTTAATATTTTCTTTAGTCATTTACTTCTCCTAAAAGATACGAGGGAATTACAATTCTTCCTTGTAGTCATAGCCAAGTTCTTCAGCTAGTTTTGCGTATCCTTCACGTTCCAAACGCGCAGCCAATTCTGGACCACCAGAAAGGACAACACGACCTTCCATCATGACGTGTACCACGTCTGGTGTGATGTAGTTCAAAAGACGTTGGTAGTGAGTGATAATCATAGCACCAAAGCCTTCACCACGCATAGCATTCACACCTTTAGAAACAACTTTAAGAGCATCAATATCAAGACCAGAGTCAATCTCATCCAAAAGGGCAAATGTTGGCTCCAACATCAAAAGTTGAAGAATTTCATTACGTTTTTTCTCACCACCAGAGAAACCTTCGTTGAGGTAACGCTCTGCCATTTCTTCTTTCATGTTGAGCAATTCCATTTTTTCATCTAGCTTAGTGATAAACTCGCGAACTGAAATCTTTTCATCATCTTCTTTACCAGCATTCATAGCTGCACGAAGAAACTCAGCGTTAGTAATACCAGGAATTTCTGATGGGTATTGCATAGCAAGGAAAAGTCCCATACGCGCACGCTCGTCAACTTCCAACTCAAGGATGTTTACGCCATCAAACAAAACTTCACCTTTAGTTACTTCATAGTTTGGATTTCCCATGATAGCCGCAGAAAGAGTCGATTTACCTGTACCATTTGGTCCCATGATAGCGGCAATTTCACCTGTTTTCAGGGTCAGGTTAACCCCTTTTAAAATTTCTTTTCCTTCAATCTCAACGTGAAGATCTTTGATCTCTAATACTGACATGATAGTTCCTTTCTTTTTCAAGACTTTTACAGTACTTACTAGAAAAACGTCTGATTTCCCCAGAAATAGAGTAAAAGGTCTATAAATATACTTTTATAGTATAACAAAAAAAAGCCTAAAAGGCTTTGATTTTGTCTGGAAGCTGAGGGCTAGTCTTTCCTATTAAAATGCTGATCGATGACATCAACGATTTTGCCCATCACATAACTGACTCGGAAATTTCTAAAGAGCAAAATAGCCCAAAAGGCTGCCATAATATAGCGGCCAGTCATCCAGGCTTCATTGAAAAAATAGGTCTCAGCAGCTGTAAACAGCGCCATAATAATAAATTGTTGTTTATTCATAAACTTATTGTATCATGAATTCTTTCTTTAGTCTTCCTCTACCTTCACTTTATCAGCCAAAAATTCAAATCCTTCTGGAATCAGGCTTTCTTCTGCTTCTTTTTCAGTTTGAGAAGATTTGGCTTTGGCTGAAAAGGCTGCGCGAACTTCTTTCCATTCCTCCATGGAAATAGCTAAAATCTCAGGTGAAAAACCTGCTGCTTGACTGAGGATGTTGCCAAACATGGTGTTGAGATTGTCTCGTTTCATGGTTTGACCAGCATTGAAGTTAGATTCAAAAGCAAGAATGGCATGGTGTTCATTGGCTGCAACTGGTTGAGATCCGACTAGAAGGGCCTTGTCCGGCCCACCTAGACTTTCGATCACCTCTCCCCAGGCATTCTGCAAACGAATCAGATTTTGACGTGCTAAATCAGGATTTTCAACGGCCTCTTGTAAGATAGATTGAACTTTATTGCGATCCACACGATAGACTGTCTTGCCTGTTGCTGGGCGACTAGGAGCTGAACTCGTTGGCTTGGGTACAGTTCCCACATTGGCGAGTTCTTGTTTGAGACGTATCACTTCTTGTCTCAGCGTAGCAATTTCATGTTCAACCGCCCCTGAAAGAGCTGGTTCAGGCTTAATTTCCGCTAAACGAATGGTCATCATTTCAGCATAAATCTTGGGCTGCAAACTAGACTTAATATCTGCTAAACTCACTGTCGCTAAGCGAATCATTTCAAACAGATTTTCCTGAGGAAGTGCCAAATTTTCTACAAAGACTGGACTATGATGAGTGTTTTCTCCCCCTGTTTGAACAATTAACAAGTCTCTTAAATAGTGCAAAAGGTCGGTCACAAAACGAGTCATGCTCTTACCATTATCAAAAAGAAGATTTAAGCAAGACAAGGCCTTGGTAACATCCTGTTGAGACAAGGCAGCCACATAATCATCCAAGGCTGATAGGCTAATGGTGCCAGTAATTTCTTCAGAGATGGCAGTCGTCAATTCATTTCCCTGTGTCAAACTCAGAGCTTGATCCAAAATAGACAAGGCATCCCGCATTCCACCTTCCGCCTGTCTGGCAATGATTTCCACAGCCTCTGGTTCAGAACTAATATTTTCTTTTTCTAAGATATAGTGGATATGTTCCTTAATATCCTGTGTCTTAATTGATTTAAATTCAAAACGTTGCACACGGGATAGAATAGTCGCAGGAATCTTGTGCAATTCAGTAGTGGCCAAAATAAAGACTACATTCTGTGTTGGCTCTTCCAGCGTCTTTAGGAGAGCATTAAAAGCCCCTGTAGACAGCATGTGAACCTCGTCTATGATATAAACCTTATAACGAGCAAGACTAGGGGCATAGGTAGATTTATCACGAATTTCACGGATTTCATCCACCCCATTATTAGAGGCTGCATCCATTTCAATGACATCTTCTAAACTACCGTCCGTCACTGCCTGACAAATATAGCAGTTATTGCAAGGTTCGCCACCCACTTGATTGGGACAGTTCATAGCTTTGGCAAAAATCTTAGCTACACTGGTTTTTCCTGTTCCACGTGGACCAGAAAAAAGATAGGCATGACTTATTTTCTCTTGTTCTACTGCTTGTTTAAGAGTCTTAGCCACAACTTCTTGACCAACCAACTGGGAGAAGTTTTGACTTCTATATTTTCGATAAAGTGCTTGATACATTAAGATTTTTCCCCAAACATTGTAAAGTCCCATTCCGTCTTTTCAAGCAAAATAGCGACAAATTGTTCCAAATAATCTCGATCCATAGCATCGTAATCCTCAATCTCTGAAGAATCCAGATCCAGAACTCCAAGTAACTGACCATTCTTCATCATCGGCATCACAATTTCACTTTTAGCTAGACTGTCACAAGAAATATAGTTTGGATAGGTACTTACATCACCAACCAGGACTGTTTCCTGAAAATGAGCTGCCTCCCCACAAACACCTTTTCCCAGTGCAATACGGATACAGGAAACACCTCCTTGGAAGGGACCTAAAACCAATTCCTTTCCATCGAACAAATAAAAACCTGCAAATACAGTATTAGGAAAACGTGATTTTATGAGAGCACTGGCGTTGGAAAGATTAGCCAAAACATTGGTCTCGCCTTCCAATAGGAAGGACAATTCTTCATTTAACATTTGATAACGTGATTGTTTTTCTGATTTTAACATAGAACTATTATATCAAAAAAGGAGCAGAGACAAAAGAAAAATCCCTTGTTTAGTAAACAAAGGATTTTGTGAATTTTCAATTTGATTAAAGTTCGATATCACCAAACAAATCAGCCATTGAGAATCCTGTTTGTGTTTCTGGAAGTTCGAAATCACGTTTTTCTTGACGTTTTGGACGACGTGGACGAGCAGCACGTTTTTCTTCTTTTTGTCCTTCTTCTTGAGATGGACGCTCTTCAAGAGCTTTGATAGAAAGTGATACGCGCTCTGCATCTGCGTTAACTTCAAGAACTTTAACTTGAACTTCTTGACCAACTTTAAGAGCTTCTTTGGGATTTTCAATACGTTTGTGTGAAATTTGTGATACGTGAACAAGTCCATCGATACCTGGCAATACTTCAACAAATGCACCGAAGTCAGTCAAACGTTTAACTGTTCCTTCTACTACATCACCTTTAGCCAATTTTTGCTCAACGCCATCCCATGGTCCAGGTGTTGTTGCTTTAAGTGAAAGTGATACACGCCCTTCTTCTTCGTTAAGATCAAGGATTTTAACTTCAATTTCTTCACCAACAGTTACAACTGATTTTGGTGATACGTTACGTTCGTGTGACAATTCAGTCAAGTGAACCAATCCGTCAACACCACCAAGGTCGATGAAGGCACCGAAGCTTGTGATACGCGCAACTTTACCAGTTACAACATCACCAACAGCCAATTTACCGAATACTTCAGCGCGAGCTGCTGCTGTAGCTGCTTCAACAACTTCACGACGTGAAAGGATGAAGCGGTTTTCTTTAGCGTCAACTTCTTTGATTTTAGCATCAAATTCTTGACCTACAAAACGCTCAGTGTTACGTACGAAACGAGTATCCAACATTGAAGCTGGGATAAATCCACGAACACCTTCAAATTCTACTGAAAGTCCACCTTTAACGGCACGAGTTCCTTTAACAGTAACAACTTCTTCTTCGCGACCAACAAGTTTGTCCCATGCTTTGCGAGCTTCAAGGCGTTTTTTAGATACAAGGTATGTAACTGTATCAGTATCTTTACCAACTACTTGACGAAGTACAAGAACATCCAATACTTCTCCTACTTTAACAAAGTCATTGATATCTGCATCGCGATCGTTTGTCAATTCGCGAAGAGTCAAGACACCTTCAACACCAGTTCCAGAGATTGCAACGTTAGCTTGAGTCGCATCAACTGTCAATACTTCAGCACTAACAACATCACCAGTCTCAACTTGGCTAACGCTATTTAGCAAATCTTCAAATTCGTTCATCTAAAAAATCCTCCAACAATCAAGTTTTTCTTAAACTTGACATACTTATAATTTTTTTCCTAAGCACCCGCAAGGACATGTTCATATCATTCACGTCTTTCAATTATAAAAATAAAATACCCTAAGATATTTTGCTTTTTATCTTGATTATTACCTAAGAACTGGGGTAGCTGGATTCGAACCAACGCATGAGGGAGTCAAAGTCCCTTGCCTTACCGCTTGGCTATACCCCATTGATGAAATGGAGAGAGAGGGATTCGAACCCCCGAACCCGAAGGAGCGGATTTACAGTCCGCCGCGTTTAGCCTCTTCGCTATCTCTCCTACAATCAACATGGACTATTATATCATGAAAATTTCAAAAAAACAAGACTTATTTTGCTAAATTATAATTTTCAATCAAAATTTCCACAGCTTTTTCCAATTTTTTATAAAAACTATCGACATTCCCATTCTTTATGATGGCCAATTGTCCATCTAATTCGGCAATTTCTCCGATAACTTTTTTACCAATGGTCAAGGTATAGCCTTCAAAACTGTCTTTTCCTACATTAACTTTGGCATCTGCTACTTGAATTTCGATTTTTTTATCTTTCTTGCTCATTTCATACCTCTCTTCACTTTTTCTATTTTACAAGAAAATCCTAAAACTAGCAAGAAAAAACTCTATATCAGGCTTGTCTGACATAGAGTTTTATGTAAACAACATCAATCGATTTAGTATAGCTAATAGTTAGTAAACAAGCATAATTGACTATCCTTTTTAGGTTATCAGTGAGTCTCACCACCTACTAACTGCAAATCCTTATCTTTGTAGTCTACAATAGCTTCAATAGCTACCTCTATGCCTCTTACAATATCACATAGACTCATTCCTGCAGTATTCGGCTTATTTACTACTTGTTCCATCATATATGGAATATGCATGAAACCTGCTCTCATATTAGGGAATTTTTTATCCACTAAATAAAGAGCTTGGTACATCAAATGATTGCAAACAAAGGTTCCTGCACTATTGGACACAACTGCTGGAAGTCCCTGTTTTTTAATAGCTTGTACCATCGCTTTGATAGGTAAACTACTAAAATAGGCCGATGCTCCATCAATACGAATCGGTGTATCAATTGGTTGATTGCCTTCGTTATCAGGTATGCGAGCATCATCTTGATTAATAGCCACTCGTTCAGGTGTTAAACCTGTCCTGCCGCCTGCTTGTCCAATACAAAGTACAGCATCTGGTTGATATCGTAATATTTCTGCCTCTAAAACTTCTGACGACTTATAAAAAACCGTTGGAATTTCTACCCAGCGAACTTCGGCCCCATTAATCTCAGATGGTAATAATTTTACAGCCTCCAAAGCTGGATTAATCTTTTCACCTCCAAAAGGATTAAAACCTGTAACCAATATTTTCATTTTATTTTCCTTTACTAAAATGCGAGAAAGTACATTAAGAATATGTGAATAACAATCATTACTAGAGCAACACCTGCTTGAGCCTTTATAACACCATTCTGATCTTTCATATCCATCAGTGCTGCTGGTAGAGCGTTAAAATTAGCAGCCATTGGGGTCAATAAGGTCCCACAATAACCTGCTGTCATGGCAAGAGCACCAGCCACAATTGGATTAGCTCCCAGAGCAAATACAAAGGGAACTCCAACACCTGCTGTAATAACGGTGAATGCTGCAAAAGCATTTCCCATAATCATTGTGAATAGAACCATTCCAAGAACATAGGCCAAAACTCCTATAAAGCGACTATCTGAAGGAACAATACCGCTAATCAGATGAGAGATAACATCACCAACACCTGCTACAGTAAAAATAGCCCCCAAAGCCCCTAATAATTGGGGAACAATCCCACTTGTTGAAACTTGCTGAGTCATTCGATTATTTTCTGATAACAGACTCTTAGGGTGACTATTGGTAATCACAAGAACAGAAATTGTAGCAAACAAGGCGGCAAGGCTAATCGAAATCTTGCTAAATTCTGGAATCATTTGCGCTAAGACCAACGCAAGTATTGCCATCAGCATAACTGGAATAAAAATTTTATTTTTCAATCTGTTAGATTCAATATTGGCTTTCATTTCATCTAAGGATGGCAAGGTTCCGATACGGACTTGCTTAAACAATGTTAACAGCGATAATAGGATTACAATAATACCAATACTCATATTTGGCATATAGGAACCACCTATAAACGTAATAGCCAATAGAGTCCAAAATGCAGATGTTCCAAATCGGACTGGGTTTGTTTTATCTTTATAACTACAATAGGCTGTATGGAGAAATTGACAACCAATCACAATATAGGTCAACTCTAATAGTTGCTTTGCCAACTCTGTCATTTTTGTTCTCCCCCCCTAGTCTTTTCTGATGTCAATTTTTTATCAAATAAATAATTATAAATCCCCACTACAATAAGTGTTATAACAGCAACAATAATAGATGCAGAAGCAATCCCTGCATAATTGCTTTCATAGCCTAACTGATCTAATGTTCCCCCTATCAAGAGGACTCCCCCAGCACCTACAAACGTATTTTGAGCAAAGAAATTTCCAAAATTTTCATTCGCAGCCGCACGCGCTTTTATTGTCTCATCTTCAACCTCTGTTAACTTTCTACCTAATTGAGACTCTGCTGCTGCTTCTCCCATAGGTTGAACCAAAGGTCTGACAAACTGAGGGTGTCCTCCTAGACGAATTGAAAAGAAACCAGCTAACTCTCGAATAAAGAAATAAACTGTATAGAAGTTTCCAACTGTCAGACCTTTAATCTTTCGAATCAAATCAATTGATCGTTGCTTGAGTCCAAAGGTTTCTGACAGTCCCACAAGAGGCAAGGTAACCATAAAAATCGTGAGCACTCGCTGATTGCTAAATTCTTTTCCCAAAATCTCCAAAAATTCAACGAGAGAAACACCTGAAACTAAAGCTGTAACCAAACCAGCTAAGACTACTGTTGCAATTGTATCAAATTTTAAAATAAAACCCACAACAATGATTGCTATTCCTATTAGTTTAATCCACTCCATATCAAACTCCTCTATATTCAAAATGACAGTATTTTTTAAATTTTCTCAAGAGCAATACCATTCCTTATTTAATGTGCTTTTCTAGTTCTTTTTGGTATTTGCTATTGGATTCCAATTTTTCTTTTTGCCATTTTTTAAGAGCTTCGTCATATTCTTTTGTTGTAACAATATCTTTTTGCAATCTCATTCCTTTAAAGATATATGGATCCCCCTTAATACCAACTTGTGAGTATGGTTTTGAGAATGGTACTACGTTACTTACAACTGGAGAACCGCCAGATGAAGCTGTTGGCATCAATAATGAACTATCTGTCAACCAAGCTTGAGCTTTGGCATATTTTTCATATCTCTTCTCTAGGTCAGTGGTCTCAGAAACAGCATCTTCTAACAATTTCTTATATTGATCCAAACCAAGTTTAGCGACAACATCCTTATCTTTTCCTTTCGTAATACCAAGGTGTTTCATGGCAGAACCAGATTTTGGATCCATAATATTCAAGTAAGACGCTGGATCTTGATAGCTTGGAGCCCATCCTGTACTGTTCAAATCATAGTCTTTTTGAGAAGGAACACGCGCTTGTGATGTAATAGTTTCTTTTTCATTATCTGTCATTTGAAGTACATCGATGACAACATTTTCAGCACCAAGAGTTGATTCAATAGACTGTTTGAAAGAGTTGCTTTGTTGAACGGCGATAGTATCTGTTTGTTCAACCGGGACATCCAAGTGAATTGGGAAGGTTACCCCTTTAGATTCCAAGTCTTTCTTAGCTTTTTCGAAAGCAGCTTTAGCCTTGTCAGGGTTGTAGATAGAATCCTTACCGTCAACTAGCTCAACACCTTTCCATTGGTCACCATAGTTCACCAACTCTGCTTGAGCGATTTGACCAAAGTTCTTACCACCTGCTTGTACGAAGTTATCTGGAACAAGGCTGTTACGAATAATCTTGTCCGCACCATCTTCACCGTTTAGCTGGGCAGCATAAGAATGACGATTAAAGGCAAAGTTGATAGCCTGACGGAAATCCTTATTGAGCATCGCTTCTTTTGTAGAAGTCTTTTGCTCCTCACTTGTTTTCGCAGTTTTATTGTATGACTGACGATTTACGTTAAAAGTAAAGTAATAACTACTTGAGTCCTGTGGGCTATAAGTGATTTTATCTCCGTATTGTTCCAAAGTTGAAGCAAAGTTTGAGCTGCTTGGGAAGAGACGGGCTGTCGTATAAGCACCAGAGGAGAAGCTACGGATCAAAGACTCCTGATCTGAACCATCGTAGTAGGTCAATTTAATCTTCTCGATTTTAACATTTTCTTTATCCCAGTAATTTGGATTTTTTTCATATTCAATCAAAGATTTAGAAGTCAATGTTTTTAAGAAATAAGGACCATTGTAGAGAATCCCTGCTGGGCTAACCTCTCCGTAATTCTTTCCTGATGCCTTCAAAAACTCTTCATTTACAGGCAACATCGTCGCTGTTGTAACTTTTGAATTCCAGAAACTTTCTGGCGCATTCAATGTATACTCAACTGTGTAGTCATCCAAAGCTTTAACACCAACTGTAGAGAAATCATTGGTTTCACCAGTCATATAGGCGTCCAAGCCTTTGATTGAATTTTGGATGAGAGAGACACCGTCTGACTTACCATCAGCGACGTGTTTTAGTCCTGTCACAAAGTCATGGGCTGTCACTTCTGCGTATTCTTCGCCTTCTGATGTGTACCATTTCACTCCCTTACGAAGTTTATAGGTATAAGTCAATCCATCTTTTGAGACAGACCAATCCTCAGCCAAGGAAGGAATAACATTACCATATTTATCATTTTCCATCAAACCATCAACGACATTCCCGATAATATCTGTTGTGGATGTACGCGTTGCTATGCTGTAGTCCAAGGATGCTGGATCCACTGCATAAACATAAGAAAATGTTGTCGGAGCATCTGCTTCTTTATCAGCTTTTCCACAGGCTGCTAAAAGAGCTGTTGTGCTTAGGATAAGTCCTGTTGTTAAAATCCACTTTTTCGATTTCATAAAAATCTCCTTTAATATATTTTTAATCTACTTTTACAATCCAACCTTCTGGCGCTGGAATATCACCAAACTGAATTCCTGTCAATTCATCATAGAGCTTACGAGTCACAGGTCCTACTTCTGTTTCACTATAGAATACATGGAAATCATCACCGTGCTGAATACCTCCAATTGGAGAAATAACCGCTGCTGTACCACAGGCACCTGCCTCTACAAAACGGTCAAGGTTATCAATTGGAACATCACCCTCAATAGGAGTTAATCCCAAACGATGTTCTGCCAAATAAAGCAAGGAATACTTGGTAATAGATGGCAAGATAGATGGACTCAATGGCGTTACAAATTCATTATCAGCTGTGATTCCAAAGAAGTTAGCTGATCCGACTTCTTCAATCTTTGTATGAGTTGAAGGGTCTAGGTAGATAACATCTGAGAAATGGCGCGATTTAGCCAATTTCCCTGGCAAAAGACTGGCAGCATAGTTTCCACCAACCTTTGCCGCACCTGTACCATTTGGAGCTGCACGGTCGTATTCATCCTGAATCAAGAAGTTGGTTGGGACCAAACCACCCTTAAAGTAATTTCCAACTGGCATAGTAAAGATAATAAAAATATACTCCTCTGCTGGTTTTACCCCGATAATATCTCCGACACCAATCAAAAGAGGGCGAAGATAGAGGGTTCCACCTGTTCCGTATGGTGGTACGTATTCTTCATTCGCACGGACAACTGCTTTACAAGCTTCTACAAACATGTCTGTCGGAACTTGTGGCATCAAGAGACGGTCACATGTCCGTTGCAGGCGTTTGGCATTTTCATCAGGACGGAACAGTTGAACACTGCCATCTTTAGTACGATAAGCTTTCAAACCTTCAAATGCTTGTTGTCCATAGTGGAGACTTGGAGAAGACTCTGAAATATGCAAAGTTGCATCCTCTGTAAGCTCTCCTTGATTCCATTGTCCATTTTTAAAATGAGCAATATAGCGATAAGGTAATTTCATATAGGAGAAACCAAGGTTTTCCCAATCAATCGTTACTGTCATATTCCACTCCTTATTCTAAAAACCTATTTCTTATATTCTACACTTTTTTTCTAAAATAGCAAGTATATTTTGTAATTTTCAGAAAATTTCTTCAATAAAAAGAACCAGCTCTTAGAACTGATTCTTCATTTCACTTATTTAGCTTCAGTAAATACTTCTTTAAGATAAGCGTCAAAAACTTCTTCATCTGAAATCGTGTCAGAAATGAAGCTTCCATTGCTAGTGCGTTCTGACAAGTTCAAGTCTTGCAATCGGCTTTCATAGATTGTTCCTTTATTAGATTGGATAAGCAAAGTTTGATCGTTCCCGTCCACTTCCGTACTGAAGAGATCACCAACAAAGCCTTGTTCTGCAACTGCACCAGCCAAGAAGACACGGTGCGGTTTGTTTTTCAACTCACGCAAGACTTGTAGTCCTCGTTTGGCACGGCTGGTTGCCGGAATTTCGTCAATAGAAACACGTTTCAAACTTCCACGCTGAGTCAAGAGGTAGAAAGATGATGTATTACAGATAAAGGCAGACTGGAGAACATCATCTTCTTTCAAGTTCATAGCCTTGACCCCTGCAGCCTTGGCACCGACAACCGGAACCTCTTCGATATTGAAACGTAGGGCATAACCATTTTGGCTAATCAAAAGAACATCATCTAGTTTAATCGGAGCCACTGCTACAATCTGGTCTGTATCGTCTTTGAGCTTAGCATACTTGACAGACTTAGACTTGTAGGTCCGCCATGGAGTGAATTCTTTGCGTTCTACACGCTTGATTTGACCGAGACGAGTAGCTGCAAAATAAGTTGTCGCATCATCAAACTGATCCACGACTTCCACATAAAGGATTTCTTCGTTAGTTTCAAAGTTTGTAATGGTCTGGCTCAGATGCTCTCCGATGTCCTTCCAACGAATATCTGCCAATTCATGGATTGGTCGATAAATGACATTTCCAAGCGTCGTGAACATCAAGAGATGTTGAGTTGTCTTGGCAGATTGAACAAAAATCAAACGATCGTCATCACGTTTGCCAATTTCTTCCAGAGTGGATGCCGCAAAGGAACGTGGGCTGGTACGCTTGATATAACCTGCCTTGGTCACGCTGACATAGGTATCTTCCTCAGCGATAAGACTAGCTGTATCAATCTCAATTGCTTTTGCTGTGTCTTCTAAAGTACTCAAACGCGGAGTTGCAAATTTCTTCTTGACCTCACGAAGCTCTTTCTTCATAAGATTGTACATGGTCCGTTCATCCCCGATAATCGCCGCAAGCATAGCAATCTTCTCACGAAGTTCTGCTTCTTCCTCCTGCAAGACAACTACGTCTGTATTGGTCAAACGGTACAGTTGCAAGGTTACGATAGCCTCAGCCTGTTCTTCTGTAAAATCATAGCTGACCTTAAGGTTTTCCTTGGCGTCAGCCTTATTCTCAGAAGCGCGGATAAGAGCAATGACTTCGTCCAAAATCGAAATCACACGAATCAAACCTTCGACAATATGGAGACGCTTCTCAGCCTTTTCCTTGTCAAAGCGGGAACGCGCCAAAATCACTTCTCGACGGTGAGCGATGTAGCTAGACAGGATTGGAACAATCCCAACCTGACGAGGCGTGAAATTGTCAATCGCCACCATGTTAAAGTTGTAATTTATTTGTAGGTCGGTGTATTTGAAGAGATAGTTAAGAACGAGCTCAGTATTAGCGTCTTTTTTGAGCTCAATAGCGATTCGAAGACCGTCACGGTCAGACTCATCACGAACCTCAGCAATTCCAGCCACCTTATTATTGACACGAACATCATCAATCTTCTTGACTAGATTGGCCTTGTTGATTTCATAAGGAATCTCAGTGATAACGATTTGTTCCTTACCACCTTTTAACTTTTCAATCTCAGTCTTGGAACGAACAACCACGCGCCCTTTCCCAGTTTCATAGGCCTTCTTGATTTCATCACGACCCTGGATAATCCCTCCAGTCGGGAAGTCTGGTCCAGGCAAGAATTCCATGAGTTTATCCACCTTGGCAGTTGGATGATCAATCATATAAACCGTCGCATCAATAACCTCAGCTAAATTATGAGGTGGAATATCTGTGGCATAACCAGCCGAAATACCAGTAGAACCATTAACCAAGAGGTTTGGAAAGGCTGCTGGTAAGACTGTCGGTTCTTTCTCGGTATCGTCAAAGTTCCATGCAAAAGGAACAGTCTTTTTCTCGATATCTTGAAGAAGATAGCCAGCAATCTCAGACAAACGTGCCTCAGTATAACGCATAGCCGCAGGCGGATCTCCGTCCATAGAACCGTTATTACCGTGCATTTCGACTAGAATCTCACGATTTTTCCAGTCCTGTGACATACGAACCATGGCATCATAGATAGAAGAATCACCGTGTGGGTGGAAATTCCCCATGATGTTACCGACAGACTTGGCTGACTTACGGTAGCTCTTGTCAAAGGTATTGCCATCCTTATTCATCGAATAAAGAATACGGCGCTGAACTGGCTTCAAGCCATCACGAATATCTGGCAAAGCCCGGTCTTGAATAATGTACTTGGAGTAGCGACCAAAGCGCTCTCCCATGATATCCTCCAGGGACATATTTTGAATGTTAGACATAAGATATAAAGCCCGTAAAACACCAAGTGAAAATAGGAATTTCTTGCAGTTAACGATGCTCACCAGAGAATTTATCTTTTTCACACAGCATTTAGGGCGTGTTCAACTCCTTTCAAAGAATATAGAGTATGTGTAATGATAAAAGGATTAGTCCAATGTTCAGTTACGATAAGTAACCAAACTATCCTTTCTGTAGTTTAATATGTTCTTCAGTGAGTAATAAGGAATTTTCACACAGTATTTAAGGCGTGTTCAACTCCTTTCGAAGAATGTAGTGTATTTTTTATGGAAAAAGAAAAAATATAGAGTAAGTGAGTTTCACCAAATTCCTGTATCGTCATTTCCACTTGAAATATCTACTCCACAAATCCTCGTTTATACTTGATATGGCTGGCGATATTACTATCTACATCTTTCTTATCCCAAAGTTGGAGTTCCCATGGGTAGTAAAAATTACTTTTATTTTTAAAATAGATATGAATACCGACATAGCCATCTTTATCTCGTAAATACCAGTTTTTTAGTCCGTACAGCTCTTGCCAATCATCTAATTTATCCATGACTTGAGCAATCTCTTTGGAACTTAAAATCATACGAGCACCAAAAATATCATTAAGAATAGAATTCACAGGATAGCCCTCTTGACGCTCAGAAAAACGTGTAATTTTATCTAAAATAGACTCAGAAGTTTTGACACGATAAACATAGGCAATATCTTGGACATCCGCTTTCATCAGATAGTCATTAATTGACTCATGTAAATTCAGACGGTAGGCCAAAATCGCTTTAGTCGGAACTTTTGAAAAGGTATGCTTGAGATTGATTTTTTCCACCTTACCCGTTTCAAAATAATCTTTAGAATATTCTCGATGAATACGATTAATCTCTGTAATGAGGCGTTCCACTTTTTCAATCATAAGTCTTCTCCTCTCGCTTTTTCATTTTTCTAGTTATTCCCAAACTTCTTCACTCTTTCCTCAGCATATCTCATCATCTTCTCAGCCACTTCCTTCTCATAGTCAAAGCCCATCTTGTGAGCAAGGGATTGAGCTTCTTGGTGGAAAAATTTCATCGTAGCAAACAAAGACTGAGTGATTTTGTCTAAACTGGAGAAATCAAGAAGATTAGATAGCTCCTTCTCTTTCTCAGCAGGCAAATAGTGAAAGATGTACTTGTAATTCTTGCCAACATCGACCGTTCCCTTATCTGCTGCCACTTGCCAAGCTAAAAGCTTGAGCAATTCTTGTTGGCAAATTCCATAGAGATGATCCGTCGCATAGATGAGCTGATTCCTACAAATCCCTTTGACAACGTAGGCTGACACCCACCAAAATTCATTACAGGAATTTTTAAAATCCGTTTCAGTAGCTGGGGTTATCCAGTGACGCTTTGGACTGGGAGAATATGACTCAAACAAGCCCTTCTCATCTTCTAAAACTATGAATTTCGACTCGCTATCTACCCACTCTTGAATGTATTCTTTAGGGCAAAGAGTCAAATCGATACGATTGCCATCTTCAAAGAGCATGAGGTAGAGACGACGATGGTCAAGAGCAACCTCTTGCTCGATAATGCGTTTCCCAAACTGGTCTAGCCAAGAAAGGTCACTCGTTAGATTGTCTATGTCATCTACTACATAGACCACGTCATAGTCTTGAAATTCATCTGTTTGAACCTTTTGGTTTGTACGTGAACCAGACATGGCGACAGCTTTGACTTGTAAAGTTTTGGCAGTCTGTAAAATCAGATCTAGCATTTCTGTTTCAGTTCTCATGTTGATACCCATTCATTAAAAAGTGACTTAAAACACTGTCGCTTCTTCCAACGTAAACTTGACATTATCCTCAATCCACTTACGTCGTGGTTCGACCTTGTCGCCCATGAGGACATTGACACGACGTTCGGCGCGTGCTAGGTCTTCGATAGTGACACGGATAAGAGTACGGGTTTCTGGGTTCATGGTTGTTTCCCAGAGCTGATCCGCATTCATCTCACCAAGACCTTTATAACGTTGGAGTGTAGCACCTTTACCAAACTGTTTACGGAGTTCTTCTAGTTCCCCGTCCGTCCATGCGTAAGCTACTTCTTCCTTCTTGCCTTTACCTTTTGACATCTTGTAAAGAGGCGGAAGGGCGATATAGACATGTCCTGCCTCGACAAGAGGACGCATATAGCGGTAAAAGAAGGTTAAGAGAAGTGTTTGAATGTGGGCACCGTCGGTATCCGCATCGGTCATGATAATAATCTTGTCATAGTTGGCATCTTCAATAGAGAAGTCTGCCCCAACACCCGCGCCAATAGTATAAATCATAGTATTGATTTCTTCATTTTTGAGGATATCTGCCATCTTGGCCTTGGCTGTATTGATAACCTTACCACGAAGAGGCAAGATAGCCTGGAACTTGCGGTCACGACCTTGCTTAGCAGAACCACCGGCAGAATCCCCCTCGACTAGATAGAGTTCATTCTTAGAAGGATTTTTGGACTGGGCTGGGGTTAATTTACCAGACAGCAAGCCCTTGTCCTTCTTGTTTTTCTTCCCATTTCGGCTCTCATCACGCGCCTTACGAGCCGCTTCACGAGCATCACGCGCCTTGATAGCCTTGCGAATAAGGTTAGAAGCTAGTTCCCCATTTTCCATAAGGAAAAATGTCAACTTATCAGCCACAATGCCATCCACAACGGGACGAGCAAGAGGGCTTCCTAGCTTGTCCTTGGTCTGCCCTTCAAACTGGAGGTGTTCTTCAGGAACCAAGATAGAAAGAACAGCCGCTAGTCCCTCACGATAGTCTGAACCTTCAAGGTTTTTATCTTTTTCCTTGAGAAGACCTGTCTTACGCGCGTAGTCGTTCATAACCTTGGTAATAGCGGACTTGAGTCCTGTCTCGTGCGTACCACCATCTTTGGTGCGAACGTTATTGACAAAGGACAAGATGTTATCTGAAAATCCATCATTGTACTGAAGAGCTACTTCCACTTGGAAACCATTATCTTCCCCCTCAAAGTACAGAACCGGTGTCAAGGTTTCCTTGTCTTCGTTTAGATAAGAAACAAAGTCCTGTACCCCATTCTCATAGTGGAACTCAATCGCTTCATCTGTACGCTTGTCCGTCAAAGACAAGGTCACATTTTTCAAGAGAAAGGCTGACTCATTGAGGCGTTCTGAAATGGTATTGTACTTGAAGTCTGTCGTAGAAAAGATGGTCGCATCAGGCATAAATGTAACCTTGGTACCTGTCTTAGACTTAGGCGCTGTAGCAATTTTCTTCAAGGTCATGACAGGTTTTCCCCCATTTTCAAAACGTTGCTTATAGATTGCACCATCACGGGTAATTTCTACTTCTAACCAGCTAGAAAGTGCATTAACAACGGAAGAACCCACCCCGTGGAGACCACCAGATGTCTTGTAGCCACCCTGACCGAACTTCCCTCCGGCATGAAGAATGGTAAAGATAACCTCAACTGTTGGGATTCCCATAGCGTGCATACCAGTTGGCATTCCACGTCCATGGTCTTGCACAGTTAAACTGCCATCTTTATTGATGGTCACATCAATACGATCACCAAATCCAGACAAGGCCTCATCGACTGCATTGTCGACGATTTCCCAGACGAGGTGGTGGAGACCAGCACCATCGGTCGATCCTATATACATCCCCGGACGTTTTCGAACCGCATCCAACCCTTCTAGCACCTGAATGGCATCATCATTATAATTGTTAATATTGATTTCCTTTTTTGACACAAGGAACCTCCTATTCGTTCATCTTTACTATTCTACAGGTTTTCCTAGGATTTTGCAAAATTTTTCTTTCTCCGGTGTGACAATTTCAGCAGAGCTAACTTCTCAAAGTAAC